>NZ_JBFEFG010000248.1 GCF_040718835.1 Bremerella sp. JC817
GTCTCGATCCGGGCGTCGAGGGCGTTTTCGTTGAGGGCCTCGCGGACGGCCTGTTCCAGGCGGTCGAGGCCGTCGCCCGAGGCGGCGCTGACGATGATCGAGTCGTCGTGGTGGGCGCGGAGCACGTCGAGGAACGAGCGATCGGGGACGCGATCGGCCTTGTTCAGGACGAGGATCGTGGGATGCTCTCGCAGGCCGATCTCGTCGAGCACGGCGTTGACCGCATTGATCTGGGCCTCGGCCTCGGGGCTGGATGCGTCGACGACGTGCAGCAGGAGGTCGGCCTGGCGGGCCTCTTCCAAGGTGGC
>NZ_JBFEFG010000249.1 GCF_040718835.1 Bremerella sp. JC817
CCGGATGGAGATGCCCCAGGATCATTGGCCCCCACGATCCGATGTAGTCGCCCCGTAGGTCAGCATGCGGGCCTGGTTGGCATCGTGATAGGGACGAATGCCTGGAAAGCTGGGCAGTCCAGAAGGGGGACGTGGTCGTCATCAAGCCCAACGTCGCCTTCGACAAGAACCCCGACCTGGGGGCCACCAGCCAGCCCGATACGGTCTCGGCCGTCGTCAAGCTCTGCTTCGCGGCCGGCGCGCGCAAGGTCATCGTCTGCGACAACCCGATCAACAACCCCGAGAGCTGCTTCTTCAAGACCCGCGTCGGCGACGCCGCCCAGCGCGCCGGGGCCACCCTGATGCTGCCGAAGTCCAGCTACTTCGAGCCGCTCTACGTCGGCGGCGAGACGATCAAGTGTTTGTAAACCAATACTCTAGTGCGTCACGCAGTTCCGCCGCCGTCC
>NZ_JBFEFG010000250.1 GCF_040718835.1 Bremerella sp. JC817
CCGGATCGCTGTCGAGCAGTTCGAGGTCTTGCGGACGTGGAGCGGTGAAAGGATGATGCATGGCAACCCAGCGACCTTCCTCTTCGTCGTAGTCGAACATCGGGAGGGTCACGCTCCATCTTCAGTCGATTGAAATTGTTATGTCTACCGATTGCCCGTCGACGATCGAGCAGATCAAGAAGGCGATTCCAATCGCCAAGGAAGCGAACATTCAGATCTTGATGGAAAACGTTTGGAACGGGTTCCTCACCGATCCCAAGGACACGAAATAAAGAGATTTGGCTTTGGGGTTCCGCTGCCGCTTCAGACATGAGGGACTCGCTTTCAGGCGAAACGAGCAGCAGCCATTCGCGATCGGCGGTTGCTCGGGGGAGGGCTAGGGTAGGGATTGCATTATCGC
>NZ_JBFEFG010000251.1 GCF_040718835.1 Bremerella sp. JC817
GTCCGCGACCCGGCCGTGCTGCGAATTCTCGATCGGGATCAGGGCGCGGCCGGCAATGCCGGTCTTCACGGCATCGATCGCGTCGTTGAAGCCGTGGCAGGGCAGCGGCAGCGCATCAGGATCGAACTGTCCCGCGGCGCGGTGGGAATTGGAGCCCGGGGCGCCGCCGAAGGAAATCGTGCGCGCAGGATCGCCCTGCGCCGCAAGGCGCATCGTTTCGACCAGTTCGAGAGCAGGGGCAGGGAACTTGCGCATGGGTCGAAGCCCCTTAGGGCGGGACTTCGCGGCCTACAATGGTGCGCGAACT
>NZ_JBFEFG010000252.1 GCF_040718835.1 Bremerella sp. JC817
GCCAAGCGCGAACTGAAGTGCGAGTTCGCGCCGGACCTGTTCATCGTGACCGGGCCGGGCACCACGCTGGGCGGCGCGGTGGCGCAGTCGCTGATCCTGGCCGACTGGCGCAAGATGGGCAGCAAGGCCGACTTCAAGGCCCGGCAGGATGCCGATCCGCTGCTCCTGTCGATGGGCATGGAAGCCCAGCGCGGGGCGGCGACTGGTCAGTAATTCCAGCGCAGGCCGCCCCACACGGTCCGCGGCGTGCCCAAGTCGATGCTGCCGTCCGAATTGCGCGTGACGATCCGCTCGTCGGTCAGGTTCTCCGCCCGCAATACCACGGCCAGCC
>NZ_JBFEFG010000253.1 GCF_040718835.1 Bremerella sp. JC817
TTTCAATATAAATAAGGTAGTGACTTGCTTGAGTGATCGGTGGTCGTCCCACTTTTGGGTTCGTTGGGTTCGTGAAAACCACTTGAACCAAAAGTTTTCCTTAGAAAGGAGGTGATCCAGCCGCAGGTTCCCCTACGGCTACCTTGTTACGACTTAGTCCCAATCGCGGAGTTCACGTTCGGCGCCTGCCTCCCGAAGGTTAGCTTAGCGACTTCGCGTGCACCCCACTTTCGTGGCTTGACGGGCGGTGTGTACAAGGCTCAGGAACATATTCACCGCGGTATGCTGACCCGCGATTACTAGCGATTCCGGCTTCATGCAGGCGAGTTGCAGCCTGCAATCCGAACTGAGCAACACTTTTTGGGATTTGCTCACTCTCACGAGTTGGCTTCCCTTTGTATGTTGCATTGTAGGACGTGTGCAGCCCTAGTCATAAAGGCCATGAGGACTTGACGTCATCCCCACCTTCCTCCGGTTTAACACCGGCGGTCTCTCTAGAGTCCCCGACATTACTCGCTGGCAACTAGAGATAAGGGTTTCGCTCGTTAAGGGACTTAACCCGACATCTCACGACACGAGCTGACGACAGCCATGCAGCACCTGTGCAAAAGCTCTCCGAAGAGCACTTTCCCCTTTCAGGGAAATTCTTAAGCATGTCAAGACTAGGATAAGGTTCTTCGCGTAGCCTCGAATTAAGCCACATCCTCCACCGCTTGTGTGAGCCCCCGTCAATTCTTTTGAGTTTCAGCCTTGCGACCATACTCCCCAGGCGGAGCACTTAACACTTTCGCTACGACCGAGAAACTGTGGGAGGTCCCTCGATCCAGTGCTCATCGTTTACAGCTAGGACTACCGGGGTATCTAATCCCGTTCGCTCCCCTAGCTTTCGTGCCTCAGCGTCAGAAGAGACCCAGTGAGCCGCCTTCGCCACCGGTGTTCCTGATGATATCAACGCATTTCACCGCTCCACCATCAGTTCCGCTCACCCCTATCTCCCTCAAGTCATGCAGTTTCAAACGCAGTTCCACGGTTGAGCCGTGGGATTTCACATCTGACTTGCGTGACCGCCTACGCACCCTTTAAGCCCAGTAATTCCGAATAACGTTTGGTCGGTTCGTCTTACCGCGGCTGCTGGCACGAACTTAGCCCGACCTTCCTCTGAGGTTTGGTCAAAATTTCCTTCCCTCTGACAGCGGTTTACAACCCGAAGGCCTTCATCCCGCACGCGGCATCGCTCGGTCAGACTTGCGTCCATTGCCGAAGATTCTCGACTGCAGCCACCCGTAGGTGTCTGGGCAGTGTCTCAGTCCCAGTGAGACGGGCCACGCTCTCACGCCCGCTAACCATCGTCGCCTTGGTAAGCCATTACCTTACCAACTAGCTAATAGTGAGCAGACCCATCTCCAGGCGCCGGAGCTTTGATCCGTAGATGTTATTGGGCATTACCGCCAGTTTCCCGACGCTATTCCCAGCCTGGAGGTAGGTATCTACCTGTTACTCTCCCTTTCGCCGCTGTCCCCTTAGAAGCAAGCTTCCTTGGTTCTCGCTCGACTTGCATGCCTAATCCATGCCGCCAACGTTCATTCTGAGCCAGGATCAAACCCTTCAATTAAATATTTGCTTAACTCCAAGGCCGAAGCCTCAAAGTGTGTTAGCAAGTTAAAATCGACAGTGCTTGAACTAGCTACTAGTTTAAAAAAGAAATTGAACTAGTTTGAGTTCAAATAATGATCGCTTTCTTCAGCCAGCAAGCTGGCCTCCAAAAGCACAACCACCTTCGTTCTCAAACAGAGGTCACTACCAAATTGTCAAAGATCGTTTTGAGTGCTTTCACACTCGCAAAAGCGTTTTGCTTTTGTCCCTGCGAGCGATGTTGCCCAACTGGGAAGAGAGAAATGTACCAGATCAGGACCGGGCGTCAACGGGCTCAGTGATTTCCACGACGGAATTTCGTGGAAAGAACCATTTAACACGGGAAAACACGGGCGAAATGATTTTGGAATTCTTCCCCAGGAATGTCTCGGAAGGCCCTTTTGGCTCTTCGATCGGTCGTGATCGCGGGTGATTTTGGTGGTCGAAATCGCACTTCGCGGCGATACGAGGGGACGAGAAAGCACGTTTACGCCATGGTTCGGTTGTGCGGGATGTATGGGAGTGGGGAAGATTGACCAGCGGATTGGTCCAAGTTTCCACCAGGAAGGGGCGGTCGGCTCTCTCGGATAAGCTTTACTGGATCATAGAGATGTAATTTCGGACTGCGCTTGGGGGAGAGAAGGTAATGCAAAAAGCAGTCGTGGTGGGCGTGGCAATCCTCTGCTTCATTGCCCCGGTGATTCTTACGGTGGCCAGCTACTCAGGCGGGCCGGTGGATGATCCCAACGTTCAGCCCCGCGATCTTCCTGGAAAGATCCTGTTTTTCAGTGCCAACTGGTGCCCTGCGTGTCGTCATGCTGATCCGGCCTACCAGGAACTCCGAAATGCGGGCTACCCGATTCGGAAAGTCGATGTCGACTCGAATCCAACACTGGCCCAGCAATATGGGATCAGCAGCATTCCGCAATTTGTATATGTCGTCGACGGGATGGAGAAGCGACGAATCAGCGGAAGCACCTCGGCGTCGCGGCTCAAGCGAATGTATCGAGGCGGTTGGTAATAGCAGGCCGAGGCCTGAGTGACGCTCGATCTTGGCTGAGCGTCAGCAAAAAGCCCATTTCTAGTGCGTAATATTATACGCGGAATCAATTGCGAGCCTCCGACGGGGCCTCTATGCTGAATTTCCAGATCAGTGCTGCTGGTTTGACGTCTTTTCAGGAGTTGTTCCTTCGTGCATATCTGTCGCTTGGGATTGTGGTTTGGGTTCGTGCTTGCCGTTGCTGGCTGTGGTTCGCAGTCGGATTCGGCTTATACGGAATACGATGAAGCAGAAATGCAGGCCGCGATTGCTCAGGCGAAATCGTCGGTCAATCAGTTCATCGATACGCTACACAGCGGCAATGGCGAGAACTTCTCCGTCAAAGTCGCGATTCAAGATGGCGACGAAGTCGAGCACATGTGGTTATCGAATGTGAAATATGCCGACGGCAAATTCACCGGCACCATCGACAATGCCCCCGACATGATCAGCAACGTGCAGATGGGCCAACAATGGACGGTGCCCAAAAACGAGATCTCGGATTGGATGTTTATTCGAGATCGCAAAATGCATGGCAACTTCACGATTCGCCCATTGCTGAAGACATTTCCTGAGGACGAAGCGGCGCAGTTTCGTGCCATTCTCGCCGAGCCTTAAGTCCTGAATCGAACGCATTTCATCGGAAATTCGAGTTCCTTTTCACACGTTTACTCATCTCTGACCGGTAGGAATTCTCATGGCCTTTTCTGATTCGATCGCAAGTCGTCGAGGTTTTTTGTCTGCTGCTGCGGCAGCCGCATCGTTGATTCCCTTGAGCCAGGCTTGTGGTGCGGACGAATCCAAGCCTACGGAAGAAAACGGAGCTCGCAAGACTTCGCCAATCATCCTTTCGACCTACTCGTTGTGGCGATTCCATAACGAAGAGTTCCGCGACTTTCACAAGTGCATCGACATTGCCGATGAGTTTGGTTTCGATGGGGTCGAACTGCTGCTGTATCAATTGGAACAGAACGAATTGATCAGCCACTCGCAGATGATGTCGTATAAACGGCACGCTTTGCGATTGGGATTGCCCCTGGTCGGCCTGTCGACGCACCAAGGCTTTGTGACGCCTGACCGAGAAGAACGCCAGTTTAATATTGACCGGACGATTGGGCAGATCGAGATTGCGTACGAACTCGGAATTCCGGTGATGCGAGTGAACACCGGGCGTTGGGGAACGTCAGGCAGCTTCGACATCCTGATGGAAAACCGCGGAATCGAAAAGCCACTGGAAGGTTACACCGACGAAGATGGCTACCCATGGGTGATCGAGGCACTCGAGAAATGCTTGCCGACGGCTGAAAAGTGCGGCGTTGTTCTCGCCTTGGAAAACCACTGGGGGCTGGGGCTGACTCCGGAGGGCATCCTGAGAATCGTGAACGCAGTCGACTCGCCTTGGCTGCAGATCTGCACCGATACCGGCAACTTTCTGGAAGATCCGTACTCGCGTCTGGAAAAGATTGCTCCCAAGACCGTCTTTGTTCAGGCCAAGACCTATTACGGTGGTGGTCAATGGTACTCGCTCGATCTCGATTACCCGCGAATTGGGGAGATCCTGCGGAAGCATGACTACCGCGGTTACATCTCGCTCGAATTCGAAGGGATGGAAGACTATAAGACAGCTCTTCCACAGAGCCTGGCCTTGCTGCGTAAAGCGTTCACGCGAAGTTACAGCTAACCCGATGGGCAGATCACGAATGCGAATCGGCCTGAAGTCGAGAGATTTCAGGCCGTTTTCATGCGCTTTGGGAAACGAGCAGACGAGGAGAAGCTAACTCTCCGTAAACTAGGCTTCGCTCTGCTTGGCGGTGCTGCGATATTCATTCGGCGTTTGCCCGACTTCGCGGCGGAAGAAGTTGACGAAGTTGGCAGGCTCGGGGAAGCCACATAGTTCGGCTACTTTCGTAACGCTATGGTCCGAGTTCACCAGCATTTGCTTCGCTTGCTGCACGCGGATTGCTCGGATCTTTTTGCCTGGCGTAATGCCGTATTCCTGTTGGAAGCGGCGATTAAGCGTGTTTCTCGAGACTCCCAGGCGTCTGGCCAATTCGTCGACGTTGATTCCCTGGCAGGCCTCACGTTCGATGATCCGATTAACCTGAGCGACGACGGCATCTTTGACTAACTCGAAGCGGAACGTATCCCGTTCGATGAAATCCAGTCGTACCTGCTGCACCTGGGGGAATTCGCCATCTGGCGTTTCCAGACGCTGCCGGACCATGTTAAAGGCCTGGCGTCCGATCATCTGGCCGTGGATCTCAATCGAGGAGATCGCTGGCGAGGCGACCTTGCTAACCGTGAAGTTGCCGAAACCCATGACTGCCACGTCCTGGGGGATTCGGTACTCAAGGTCGCGGGCAACCCGGCACAAAAGGGCCGCCAGGTAATCGTCGTCGCAGAAGATCGCTGCCGGCTGGGGCAGTTCTTGCAGGAAGGTGATAATCTCGGCTTCCCGGGCAGGCTGGAACATCCGCTGACGTTCTTCGCTCGGCAGGCCAGGGGCAATAAAGAACTGCGTCGAAATATTCTGTTCGTTGAGACGCTTGGTGATCGTGTTCAGCCAATTGATCTTGAATGGATCATTTCCGAGATTGTGAGAAACAATCGCAGCGTGTTCTCGCCCCAGAGCGGTAAATTTCTCAACCAAGTCGTCCTGCAAGGCGTCCCAATCGAACGCGATGGAAGGAACTCCCTCGCGGATCCAGTTGCTGCCGCAGTTCACCACGGGGATGCCCATCTCAAGCAGTCGACGAGCCCAGGGGGAACCGCTGTAGGCCCAAATGATGGCTCCGTCGAACTCTAGACCGCTGAAATCATGGTCAAAATCGGGGTGAGTGTCGTCGTAGGGCCATTCGAGGATCGAGATATGAGGAAAATCAGCAGCGCCCATGGCAGCACCCGCCGTGATGCGCGCGGATTGCTCGTGTCCCCGGGGCAGGAACAAGGCAATAGTCTTGGTGACCAAGTTAGAGTGGTCAATCATCCGCTGACGCTCCGCATCCGGCTTTTTCGTCATGCAACAAATTGAAAATCACAAATAACGAAATTCGCAATGCTTCGTAATTCACCAGAATACACAATCGTACTTCGTATTCTACTCATCACGTATGAAGATCGCTGCCTTCTGCCAAATTCTGATCCCTACAAACGCTCCTCAGACGGGTTCTCAGGTGAACGTACCGTGGGGTTCTCTTTTTCTATCAGAATCTGACAACCGAATCCAAATGTCAATCGCGAGAAAGAGGGGGATTGCCTTGAACCCTGCTTTGCGTGGGAAATCGCTCCGTTGAGTCTGCTTCAGCGCGAGTCTTCTGCTTTTTGATGGTCTGCGGAAACCCGCACCCACCTTCGGCTATGCGGGCATTGCCTGTTGGGTGGCATGGGCTGTTGCTCGTCGCGATGCCGCTGAATTCTTGGTTGGCGTGTGACCCGGCCGAAATCTTTCCACAACACTTCCTGGTAAGCTGTTGCATTCCGCCTATGGAAGTCGTAGTTTGTTCCATGAAAGGTCTTGAAGAATACTTATCGTACTAATGAATAGTCATTTGGCTCTGCAGAGGGGCGAAGTGAGCAAAGCGTTACCGGAAAACCCGCAGTTGGCCTGCGGAACTCCTCCGAATTGATAACGTTTGCAACAAATTGAAAACTTACAAAAACGGAATTGGCAATGCATTATTGATGGATGCAGTCACAATAGTGCCTGATCGCCCACCCCAATTCATGCAACATGTGGGTCTTGCGGTAGCCTATCCCCCAGGATGCAGTCGATTCCCTACCGGCTTCGATTCGACTCCAGGTCTTCCGCCACCTTCCATCATCTTTCTTACTATGTCCTGGAGTGGATCAAAATGTCGTTGTCGAAGTCAAAGGGATTTACGCTCGTCGAACTGCTGGTGGTTATCGCCATCATTGGCGTTCTGATTGCCCTGTTGCTGCCAGCCGTGCAGCAAGCCCGCGAAGCCGCCCGTCGTATCCAGTGCACCAACAACCTGAAGCAGTTGGGTCTGGCAATGCACAATTATCACGATACCTATGGCTCGTTTCCTTACGGCCAATACAACACACAGCAGAGTGAGAACACCTCGGAGAACCCGAATCGATCAACCTGGTTTGTGGCGACGTTACCTTTTGTCGAGCAATCAGCCATGTACGACACGATTCAGCCACTGATGAGCACATCTGCTGCGAACACTTGGCCAGAAAACGTTCGTAAGACCGTGGTGGAAGGTTTTGTTTGCCCATCCGATCCAAACGGTGGAAAGATCGGCAACGACGGTTTTCAGGGGAACTATGTCGGCAATGCCAATGATAATGTGCTGAATCAGGCAGTGGCCGCGGAATCTAGCGCAATGGGTGGCTTGTTCTTCGTGAAGTCGAAAATCGGACTGCGAGACATTACCGACGGGACGAGCAACACCTTGATGTTCGGTGAAATTCGTCAGAGCCCGCAAATCGAGTGCACGCTGGGCAACTACTGGAATGGCTGGGCGATGGAATCGATGTTTACCACCGTGTTTGGTGTGAACACTCCTTTAGGAGCCGCTCCTGATTTCGTTGCTGCTGGAACCGATGTTAAGAACCCATGGCGAGATACTCAGGGCATACCTTACGCCGACGAGAACACGATGACTTGCTTCGAGTTGCGAAGTGCTCATCCAGGTGGTGTCATGACGACTCGTGCTGATGGTTCTGTGACCTTCATCCCTGAAACGGTCAACACGAACACGCTGAAATATCTCTCCCGACGCGACGATGGGAAGGTGATCGGATCTCTCTAACGAGTTTCTGATTATCTCCGCGTCTAATTCATGGTGCACAACGTGGCATGCTCAGGAGCCTGCCACGACTCGCACTGGAATAAACGCATTCATTGGATCAGGCATCGTGGTAATCGATTCTTACCACGATGCTGCATTCCCATTCATTCCTTTTTTCGTCTTCTATCGGGGTGTATCGAAATGACTCGAGTTTCATTTTCACAGCTAGCCTGCTGCCTGTTGCTTTCGTTCTCTGTGCTACTGTCGGTTGGTTGTTCAAGTGAGCCCCACAAGCTCACCGTAACCGGAACCGTCACGCTTGATGGAACGCCAGTGCACGACGGAAGCGTTATCTTTTCCCCTGCAGACGGAAACGGCGTCGCAGAGAGCGGAAAAGTCATTGAAGGAAACTACGAACTTCAGTGTGTGCCTGGAGAAAAGAGTGTGAAAATCGCTGGATACACAGCGGAAAAAAAAGTAGTTCCAGTGTCATACGTTATGGATCCAGCTCAGTTGACCGCAAACGTCACAGAAGACACGCAACTCGATTTTGAATTGTCCTCAAAGTCTACGCGGCGGCGTCGATAACTGATGGATTCCCTTTCACGATCTTAGAGAGTCAATCCTCTGGGATTGGCCTCGAGCTTTCGCCGACGTTTCATTTGGATTTCTCGACATGTTTCAATTTAACCTGATCCTGGGGGCTTTCTTTGGGATCGTGCTGGTTGTCGGCGGTCCAATTGCCGAGCCATACGCCGCACAAAAATTTGCCACGGACCTCAAGGCAAAGGCGGTCGACATGCCGGGAGATATTGGCCCCGATGGACGTCCAGGAATGCCAGTCAAAGTCATCAGCGAGGTGGACCGGCAAGAGAGTGCTCAGCGTTGGGGGAAGTACCAGGATGGATTGCGATATTTGGCAATTCACGCGGTTGCCTTGACCGTACTGGGCTTGGTCTCTGGTGGACGTTGGGGACAAGTGCTCGGCGGCATTGGGTTCAGCCTGGGGACCCTGTTTTACGGTTGTGGTATAGCCTTCAGTGCTTTACTGAATATGCCCACCTTAGCCGTGTTTGCGCCGATGGGGGCGATCTTCCTGCTGATGGGCTGGATTGGCCTAATGCTGGCCGCTTTTCAGGTCCGAAGAACTCCTACCGCTGTGGCTTAAAGCCTAAGGCCCAGATTCGAATTAGAAAAAGAGGCTCCAGTAAAGTCGCCGGAGCCTCTTTTTCGTTCGAAGCATTGATTCTTAGGTTGTGGTGCCAGGCTGCTGCTTACAGCGGGCGAACGCTCGTCGTCGGAAATTTCACGCCCCCTGGGAAGTCAGGGAAAACGCGTTTGATCGGGACCTGTTTCAGAAACTCGGCGTTGGCAAATCGCCACTGGGTCTGATCCTTCTCTTTGCAGCCCACCAGGTAGTTGTTGATATCGATTCGGCCCAGGTCGCTGTCGATGACCCCGTGCATGGCGATGACCACGAAGTGATGCTGGTCCGATTCCACGAAGGTGGGAGGATCTGGGAAGTCGAGCGTTTCCAGTCGGGCATTGTTTTGCCGGCCAACCTCAACCACTTGCTGCACCGCCTGGCGATGTTTCGCTGCCCCGCCGACGATCTCGACGCAGCGTGGATGTGTCAGTGCGAGGCCCGTTTCGATATTCCCTTCAAAACCGCATCGTTCCAGCTTCTCGACTTCCTGCTTCACACGCTCGACGTCTTGCCAGTTGTTATCGATGTTGGCCGTGGGAACTCTGGGGGCGGGGCTGCTAGATGGCGAAGCGGCCGCAGGGGCAGGGCTAGACGAAGTGGGTTGCAACTCGATGAGAGGTTCGCCTTCACAGCCGGTGAGGTAGACCGCGCATACGGCGACCAGGATCAGCTTAGAGAGGTGCATGAGATTCGAGACCTTGATGGGATGGTGGGGTAGGGACGAGTGCCCGCCAATGGTGGGGCAGGGCAGTTTTACACCACTCGGTCATCAAGTTCCAGCATCAACGGCCGAAAGTTATTCGACCGTCACGCTCTTGGCCAGGTTGCGTGGCTTGTCGACGTCGCAGCCACGAAGCAGGGCAATGTGATAGGCAATGAACTGCAGCGGAATGACCGAAACGATCGGCTGCAGGAATTCTTCTACGGTCGGGATCCGGATCACGTCGTCGGCGTAGTTGTCGATCTCGTGATCGTCTTCGCTGGCAATCGCAATGACGGGACCACCTCGCGCTTTGATCTCTTGGAGGTTGCTCATCACTTTGTCGTAAACCACGCCCTGCGGCATGATGAAGACGCTTGGCGTGTTCTCGTCGACCAGGGCGATCGGCCCATGTTTCAGTTCGGCCGCTGGATAGCCTTCGGCGTGGATGTAGCTGATTTCCTTTAGCTTCAAAGCACCTTCCAGGGCCGTAGGGAAGTTGAAATAGCGGCCAAGGTACAGGAAGTTGTTGGCCGACTGGTATTTCTCGGCGACCTTTTGGGCCTGCTCTTGGGTGTTCAGTGCGGTGCGAACGGCATCGGGCAGGGCCTGCATCGCGCGAATGATCCGATATCCCTGGTCGAAGCTCAGGTGATTCAATCTTCCGAAATAAAGCCCCAGCATTGCCAGCACGGCCAGCTGCGAGGTGTATGCCTTGGTCGAAGCGACGCCAACCTCAGGGCCGGCATGCAGGTAAATCCCACCGTTGGCTTCCTGGGCGATGCTGCTGCCGACCACGTTGCAGATGGCGAGGGTCGGGTGTCCTTTGCGTTTCATCTCGCGAAGGGCAGCCAGCGTGTCGGCCGTTTCACCGCTTTGGGTAATCCCGAAAACGAGCGTTCGTCGCGGAACAGGCGGGTTTCGATAACGCAGTTCCGAAGCGTATTCAACTTCCACCGGAATGCGAGCCATCTCTTCGATCAGGTATTCACCCACCATCGCGGCATGCCAACTCGTGCCACACGCCGTCAGCAAGATACGGTCGACGCCACGAAGTTCCTGCGGAGTCAGATTCAGCCCGCCGAAGACTGCGGTGGCATTGTCGAGATTCAGGCGGCCGCGCATCGTATTTTCCAGCGACTGCGGCTGCTCGAAGATCTCTTTGAGCATGTAATGTTCGTACTCGCCCAGTTCCACATCGCCAGACGCGATCTCGAGTTTCTCGACGTTATGCGAAACCTCGCCCAGGTCGCGGTGAGCAATCTGGAGCGAATCGGCTTTCAGCAGAGCTACCTGATGATCGGTGAGGTAGACGATTTTGTCGGTATAGCCAACCAGGGGCGAAGCATCGCTGGCCAGGAAGTGGGCATCGTCGGAAACGCCAATCACCAGCGGGCTGCCAAGTCGAGCCGCGATAATCAGGTCTGGTCGACTACGAAAGAGCACGCCAACGCCGTAGGTGCCTTGCAGCTTGGCCAGAACTTTCTGCACCAGGCCAACCAAGGCATCGTCGGTCGGGGCTTTGCCTGGGGCGATCGAAAGCTGTTTGTAACCATCTTCCAGCATGTACGCGATCACTTCCGAATCGGTATCGCTGTGGAAGACATATCCTTTTTGCTGCAGGCGTGATTTGAGGGCCGCGTAGTTTTCGATCACGCCATTATGGACGATCACCACCTCGCCTTCAGGGCCGAGGTGGGGGTGGGCGTTGGCTTCGGTCGCGGCACCATGGGTGGCCCAACGGGTATGCCCGATCCCGGTCGTTCCTACCGGCATGTCATCGGCCAGGCGGTCTGCCAGCGAGTCGATTCGGCCGGCAGTTTTCACCACATGAAACTGCTGGTGGCGATCGACAGCGGCGATGCCGGCGCTGTCGTATCCGCGGTATTCGAGGCGACGCAGTCCTTCCAACAGGAAATCTGCCGCTCGAAGATCACCAACGTATCCGACAATACCACACATAACCGACGGTCCTTCCGCGAAATTCTTACCAATCCCGATAAGCTATCGAGCAGAAGGTTAGCAAAAGTGGGGGAGGCGGTGAAAGGCCTGTTAAACCAGTTCGCAAACTGGCCTTCTGACGGTCAGGCGAAAGTTCGTATGCTGTGGGCCTCGTGCCGGGAGGAAAGGCACGTTTTCGCCCCAGAAGCATTCCATCAAACACTATGAAACCAGCCCTCGCCCTTTCGCTGACCAGTCTTGTTGTCATTCCGGCTCGTTTGCATTCGACCCGTCTGCCGCAGAAGCTGCTGCTGGCCGAGACCGGCAAGCCATTGATTCAACATACCTACGAGGCGGCCTGTCAGGCTCAGGGAACCGATGGCGTCGTGGTGGCAACCGACCATGAATCGATCGAGTCGGCGGTGATTGGTTTTGGTGGCGATGCGGTGATGACCAGCGAGTCGTGTGCTAGCGGCACCGATCGTGTTGCTGAGATCGCCCAGGTCCGACCAGACATCGATATCTTCATTAACGTCCAAGGAGACGAGCCCGAGATTTCGGCGGAGGCGATCGAAACGGTGCGGTTCCTTTTGGAGACCAACCCAGACGTCTCGATGGCGACTCTGGCGACTCCGATTCGCTGCCTCGATAAGTTGCGGGATCCCGCCTGCGTGAAGGTTACTTTTGGGGAAAACGGCAGAGCCCTCTATTTCAGCCGAAGTCCTATTCCTTTTGTTCGGGATGGCTTCGAGGGGCAGATCGATGCCGAGCCCCCCGTGTTTTTTCAGCATTTGGGCATCTATGCCTACCGGCGTGACTTCCTGCTGAAGCTCGCCACCGCGCCACCTTCCCCCCTAGAGCAGTTAGAGAAGCTTGAGCAACTGCGGGTCCTGGAGATGGGAGAAACGATTCTGGTCGGTACGATCGCCGAGCCCAGCATCGGAATTGACACGCCAGCCGACTATGCGGCGTTTGTCAGAAAGATAGGCAATTGCTAGGATAGTGGTTTCACGCTAGCGGCGTCGCTTTGGTTTCCGTTAGGTATCGTTTAATCTCCGTTGGCCGGACGTTAAATGGGCTTAATGGCTTGGATTTTTATATCCAGAGTCGGCCGAGGTTTTTCGCCCTGGCATGTCCCTCTCTGCTCCGAAGCATGGACGGTCTAAGGGCCCACGCAACTTCATGGCAAAACATATTTTTGTTACCGGCGGTGTTGTCAGTTCACTAGGAAAAGGGTTGACCAGCGCGTCAGTCGGAATGCTCCTCGAGCAGCGCGGCCTGAAGGTCAAGATGCAGAAGCTTGACCCCTATATCAATGTCGACCCAGGGACCATGAGTCCCTATCAGCACGGCGAAGTTTATGTGCTGGACGACGGCAGCGAGACCGACCTCGATCTGGGGCACTACGAGCGATTCACCAACAGCCCGCTGACGCGCGACTCGAACTACACGACCGGACAGATCTACATGTCCGTGATCAACAAAGAGCGTCGCGGGGAGTTCCTCGGCAAGACCGTTCAGGTCATTCCGCACATCACCGACGAGATCAAGTCGGTCATCCGGAAGCTGGGGGATGACGATACCGATGTGATCATCACTGAAATCGGTGGTACCGTCGGTGATATCGAAAGCCAGCCATTCCTGGAAGCGATTCGTCAGTTCCCGCAGACCGTCGGTCGCGAAAACTGCTTGTTCATTCACCTCACGCTCGTGCCGTACTTGAAGGCGGCCGGCGAGCTGAAGACCAAGCCGACTCAGCACTCGGTCGGGCAGCTTCGCGAAATCGGTATCCAGCCAGACATCCTGATCTGCCGTACCGAGCGGAACCTGAGCCGTGACGATCGCGAAAAGATCGCTCTGTTCTGTAACGTTCCGATCGAAGCGGTGATCGAGGAAAAGGACAAGGACTTCTCGATCTATGAAGTGCCGATCAGTCTGCACGATAATAACCTGGACGATCTGATTGCCGGCAAGTTGGGCCTGCCCCAGGTATCGAGTGTCGATTTGACGCCATGGCAAGAGATTTTGCACACGCTGCGTTACCCGGACCACGAAATCAGTATCGCGGTCGTCGGTAAGTATGCCGAGCATAAAGATGCCTACAAGTCGATCTACGAAGCGATCGATCACGCCGGAATCCATCACAAGTCGCAGATCCGTATCGGGCGTATCCAAAGCGAAACGCTCGAAACGGAAGGTGCCGAGCGGATGCTGGCCGGTTTCGACGGGATTCTGGTCCCTGGCGGTTTCGGCGAACGTGGTATCGAAGGCAAAGTCGAAGCGATTCGCTACGCCCGTCAGCGTGGTATTCCGTTCCTGGGGATTTGCCTCGGGATGCAGTGTGCCGCGATCGAATTCGCCCGAAACGTCGTCAATCTGGAAGGTGCCCACTCGACCGAGTTCGATAAGCACACGCCACACCCGGTGATCTGTCTGCTGGACGAGCAGAAGAATATCACCGACAAGGGTGGCACGATGCGACTCGGCACGCAGCCATGTGCCCTGGAGCCTGGCAGCAAGGCGCACGATGCCTATGCGACCGAGGAGATCTCGGAACGTCATCGTCACCGCTACGAATTCAACAACGTCTATCGGGACCAGTTCCGTAGCAACGGCATGTCGTTTGCCGGCCTGAAGCCCGACAAGTCGTTGGTGGAGATTCTGGAAATCGACGAGCATCCTTGGTTCGTCGCGGTTCAGTTCCATCCGGAGTTCAAGAGCAAGCCGATCCAGGCTCATCCGCTCTTCGCGGGTTTCGTTGGCGCTGCGATCGCTCGCCGTCGCCGCGATGCCAAGAAGGAAGCTGCCGCCAGCGATAGTGCATCGCAACAAGCAGCCGACGCCTAATCTGCGCTTTCTCGCCGTTCCCAAGGCCCTCTCCCGATTCTGAGGAGAGGGATGCAAAGTTGATGCTATGAGCGAAGATCACGATTCGGAAAAGAAGATTGTCGAAGATCAGCCGGCCGAAGGTGGATCGCCGGAGCCGATGCCGCCGGCGGACTTCACGCTGCTGATTTCGATGCTCGCTACCCAGGCCTTCTCGGCTTTGGGCCTGATGCCAGATCCGGTGACTGGGCAAACGGCTCGTCACCCGGAAGTCGCCAAGCATATGATTGACTTGCTAGGGATGCTGGAAGCGAAGACGAAAGGGAATCTCGAACCGCATGAAAGTGCAGCCCTCGAGAGCATTCTGCATCAGATCCGAATGGCCTACGTCTCGGAAACGAAGTAGTTTCGCCAGCGATCGATCATCCGACAAAAAAAGAGCCAGGCCTGATGGGGCCTGGCTCTTTTCGTTTCGAATATTCGTTGCAACTTACCGTGGTGATTCCGGGGCCGACGTCATGTTGGGGTCGGTCGTGTCCGGGTTCTCCGGCTTATCGCTGCCACCGCAACCGATGAGGGTGCCGCAGCTAAAAAGAATGGCAATGATCATCCAGATTCGCATGAGAAAGTCTCCGTTGAAAAGCGAGGGTGTGCTTAGTTATCGAGGCTGGCGATGTTGCCGTCGGCCATGCCGTTCATGCTGAGCCAGGTCCAGTAGGTAATCCCTTCGGTGATGCGACTGACTGAGGCGTCTCCCATCAGGCACATGACCACGCCGGGATGCATGCTGCTGGGGCCTTGCCAGTCGTTGTTGATGTTGCGGTACGAGATGTACGACGGCGTGAAGTGGTATGGAACGCCATCGGAAGGTTGCTTGAACCAGCCATCGGCAGTGGCCGCGGCGCCGGCCGGATCGGCATAGGGTGCTCGGCGGGCAAAACCGTAATTGGCTGTGAAGACGTAGGCAGGCCGGATGACGGCTTCATTCGAAGCGGCTCGGCGAACGCCGGTGCCGGCATTCCAGCGGTCGCCGCCATTCTTGTAGGCGGTGGCATTGGCTTCGGCGACGACGATGGTGTTCGACGTGCCATCCAGGAAGTTCGCCATATCGACCTTATTGCCAATGCAGAAAGCACCGCGCCAATCGCGGCTGGCCGATTCCGAGGGGAGTCCAGGCACGCCGAGTGTAGATGACAAATAATCCGCGCTCAGGTTGGCGGTCGACCACCAGTGGTAGCCTTCCGAGGCAGCGTAGTTGGTCACCGAGACCCCGCCGGTCTGGCTGGTATCGCGGAAGTCGCCGTCCGATGGACAGCGGAGCATCGGAGCCACCGGTGCACCTTGCAGATTGCCAAGACCACCGGGCAGGCTTTGATTCCAGGCCGGAGCCGAGAAATTGAACTGGTCGTGCAGAGCCGCTTGTTCAAACTGCGGCAGCAGCAACGAAATCCACGTGTAATGGCGAGCGGCTTGGGGGTTGCCAGAACCGTTGCCCAGGATGGCCAGAGGTGGCATCACCTTGAAGGTGTCGTGGTAATTGTGCAGGGCAATCCCGATTTGCTTAAGGTTGTTAATGCACTGAGTGCGCCGGGCAGCTTCACGGGCCTGTTGCACTGCCGGCAGTAACAGAGCGATCAGAACGCCGATGATGGCGATGACCACCAGGAGTTCGACGAGGGTAAATGCTGGGCGTGGGCGCAGCACCGATCGAGCGCATTGCATGGCGAGGCTCCTCTAGGATTCCGTTGAAAGAAGAGTTGATGGGATAAGGATCAGGATCAGGAAAGGCGGCCGAGTAGATAGTAGGCCGCTTTTTGTCTGCGGAGGGGTTCTGCGAGGTTCAATATAGGGGCGAGCTGGAGTTTGTGCAATAAAATATTTTTAGAGTGTTTGGGATTAAACACTTGAGTGTGGGCGCAAAAAAAGCCCCGCGGTTGAGTGGACTATTCTCAACCGCGGGGCCGTGGTTTGCCGGGGAATTTAAAGGTAGGCATCCATGCCTGAAAGGCCATCCCTGGTGTCTTGTGATTGATCCGAGTCGTTTACGGAACAAAACAGGGTTTAACGACGTTCGATCAATTCCCTGGCAAACTTAGTGATTCGTGATGTATGGGTGTTAGCCGCTAAGCTGATCCAGCAGAGAACGGAATTCAGGCATCTTCTCTTCGAGATTGGAGAGCCATGCTTCTGGCTTCCAGATTTCGACACAGACGGCGGCGCCGACAATTAAGACTTCGCCCCCAGCTTCCACGCCTAAGAATTCCCGAAATCCCTCCGGTATTAGTAATCTCCCTTTACCAGCCAGCGTGACGTTTCGTTGTCGTGTTGAAAGCAATCGCCCGAGCAGTTGCACGTCGGCGATGCGGTTCTCTAACTTGCCCGCCGCAATCTTGGCATGAACCAGATTCACGCCGGCGTCGAGCTTTCCCTGCCACTGAGGCCCATTCCAAAGGCTGAGGCATCCTGGTCGTTCTTTCACCAGGATCAAGTCGTCCCCATCCGGCGCGACCACATCGGTGATCTGCGTGGGAATCGAAAGCCGGAACCTGTCGTCCAGCGTTCGGCTGTATTCCCCGAGGATGAACTGGTCCGACCCCATGCGTTTTCGATTTCAAAAAGGAAAACCGGCCAAACGCCTTTTTGGGTTAGTTTCCCACTTCAGTGATAGGTTTTGGTCTCCTGTGGGTCAAATTCCCACAGCAAAGAGTTTAGCTTTCGCTGTTCGTTTGGCAACCGTTCTTGAGGGAAAATTGGCAATTCTTTCCGGATATGCGGAATTCCCCCGCGAATGTTCATGCCAGCACTCTTCAAAAAACTGAACTGGTGCCAGATTCCGTGTTTGGGTAACTTTCCCACACGATGGCCTCGAAAGCCCGATCGATAGGGAGATCGTTCGGCGAGGGTGTGTGGCACTTCAGCGGTTGGATAACGCAACGTGACCAAAGATGACGCGAAAGATCCGGTAGTAATAACCGGAATCGGATTGATCACGTCGGTCGGCCAGGATCGAGAATCGACCTGGGCGTCGATACGGCGCGGAACGTGCGGAATTCGCCGGATGACTGGGATTGCTCCGATTGAAGACAATCTGATCCTGGGAGCTCCGGTCGATCTGCCCGACGGCCTCGAGCCGCGGTTGAAGATTTTGACACTCAACGAAATCGCCGCAGCCGAAGCAATCCGAGATTCACAAATTGACATGACGGCGGTCGATCGCACGCGATTTGGCTGCGCCGTTAGTGCCGGGATGGGGGACGCGCGCTCGATCTTCGATGTGATCGATGTGCCTGGCGGAACCTGGCCGGTGGCTGGGGGGATACCGCACGAGCAGTTCTTCCCTTGTACTCCTTCTTACCACGTGGCCCATAAGTTCCAGTTGGAAGGGCCTCGTCTGTCGCATTCCACAGCGTGCGCCAGTGGCCTGGTCGAATTGGCGTGTGCGGTTCGAGCGATCCGCGATGGTCAATGCGATATCGCCTTGGCCGGCAGTGCGGAAGCGATTGATCCATTGTTTGTCGCAGGCTTCCGGAAGATGCGAGTCCTTTCAGACGACGCCGATCCGGTTCGTGCTTGTCGCCCATTCGACAAAACCCGCAATGGCTTTGTCATCGGTGAAGGGGCGGCGATGTTCGTCGTTGAACGCTTGAGTCACGCGTTGGCCCGCGGAGCGAAGATCTACGCCGAGGTTCTCGGCTGTCGGATGCTCGCTGAAGCGCATCACGTGACCGGCATTGATATGGAAAGCGACGCCTTGGAGCGTTTGCTGCGAATCACGCTGAAATCGAGCGATTTGGGTCCACGCGACATTGATTACGTCAATTGTCACGGCACCGGAACAGCCCAGAACGACGTGAACGAAGCTCGTGGTATTCGGGCCGCGTTTGGTCCGTTTGCCAGTCGCTTGTGTGCCAGTAGCATCAAGTCGATGATCGGGCACTTGCTCAACGCATCGGGGAGTGTCGAACTGGCGATGACCACGCTGGCTCTGCGAGACGGATTCGTTCCGCCAACCTCGAACCTGCGAAGCATCGATCCGGAAGTCGATATCGACTGCGTACCGCTGGTCGGGCGAGAGCTGAAGATCCAGCATGCCTTGAAGTTGTCGGTTGCGTTTGGTGGGCACCTGGTGGCAGTGGCCCTGCGGCGATGGAACGATTCGCAAAGCGGATTTGCCTATCCTGATGCGGCTCCCGAAGCCATTCCGGATGACACCCGTCGCGTTGCTTAGTCACGCTTAAAAACGAGACCCCCACGATTCTTTCTGGCTGAATTCGCCACGTGGGGATGGTACGATAGGGGGAACGTCTGATTCCCTTTATCATCCTGTCGAGTTCCGCTGATGTCTGAGTTCAAGCTTCAACCGCTGAAGAAATCGAAGAAGGGACAGGGGCCGGTCTTTACCGACACGGGACCGCTGACCAAGCGAATTGTGAAGCAAGTCGAGTCGTACTTGCCGATTATTCTGGCTCGATTTCAGGCCGGGCAAGACTTCGAGAAAGTGGTCCGCGAGATCGCCAGTCACGCCGGCGTCGAGCCCGATATGGTGGCCAAGTATGTCCAGGCCGTAATCAAGGCCGGGGCGCCGTCGCCTCTTCTCTAATACGAGGGAACTGGACGGGTGTCGTTGGGCTTCGATCGGCGCATGAAAAAAGGGCCTGCGATTGTCTCGCAAACCCTTTGAAGTGGGCCCGACTGGAGTCGAACCAGCACGTCCTAAAGCGGACACTAGGCCCTCAACCTAGCGCGTCTGCCAATTCCGCCACGAGCCCACATTTTTGGCTTTTCACCAAACGAAGCAGTTTACGCGAAAGCCTCGAAAGGTCAAGTGGGGGACACGATTGGCCCCCACAAGTTCGCTTGATCTTAGTTTTCTTCTTTTCGCTTGACCAACACCAGTGTTTTGTCGAGCGAAATCGATTCCGAGCCCCGGTTCAGGCGTTCCTGAACTGCCCGCAAAATCCTCTCAGTTGGCAGGTCGAGGTGGCGGACCACCAGGTCGCAGAACTTGGTTTTCCAGTTCTTCCCGTCGAGCGCTCGCAGGGTCTCGATCAGGCCCGACGACAACAGGGCCATCGCTTCGCCTGGCTGGAGCAGGGCAGTCGCCAGTTCCGGAGTCACTTCGGGGCCACTCCCCAGTGGCTGCGAGTTGCTCCAAAGGGGACGAACCGAGTTCTGTTTGAAAGCAAAGCCTTGGATATGTCCGCATGATCCAGCTTCCATGGTGCCGAGCATTGGGTCGAAGATCGAGTAAGCGAGCGAGGCAAAGTGGTCGCCAGCCGAGGCCGCCCAGAAGGTGCGATTCACTCGGTCGAGCATCACTTCGGCGTTGTGGGCAATCCGGCAGTTGGCTTTGACGGCCGTTGCCAGGCTGGTCGAGGTCATTACGGCGTCGAAGTTTTCGTCGATCGCGTCCCCGACAAAGATTGCCAGCTTACCATCTTCAATCACGGCCCAGTCGTGAAAGTCACCACCCAGGTCGCTCCCTTGCTGCGTCCAAGCCGAAACGTCCCAGCCTTCGACCAGGGGCTTCACATTGGGAAGCTGCGATTTCTGGCGATCGGCGATCTGGTTTCGTTGGCGAGCCAGTTTCTGGGCGCTGCGTCGTTCCGAAATCAACTGATCTCGTTCGAGGTCGACGGCGATCTTGCCCGCGATGATCTCCAGCAGGTTCGTGTCGCGATCGGTGAAGTTGCGGGTATGGTCGACGAAAACCCACAGTGTGCCTAGCGGTGTGGACGACGTGGCTACCGGTACGCAAGCTGCCGAAGGAACGTCTTCCGGGCAGTGCCAATGCGGCAACAGCTTGGTGTCTTCCAGCACAACCGCACTGCCGGCCAAGGCTTCGAGATCGGCGAGGCTGCCTTCCAGTGGGCGGGCAGGGCTTAAGTGGCGGGTTTCTGGCAGGTTAAACGAGGCCCTCAGCTTCAATTGGCTGGTGGCATCATCCAAAACGTAAAGGCCTGCGGCGGTCGCTCCGGTGACTTCGACGGCCGAGGCAAGGGCTGCCTCGAGGCGGTCGGCCAGGTGATCGACGGTCGGGCACGAAATGACCGGGACATGGGTTGCGAGTTCGGCGTCTCGTTGGCGAACGGCCACCCGCAGGCGATCAATTTCCGCCAGAAGGAATTCGAGCCCACCGGCCAGGCTGCCAATGTTTTCCAGCGTGCCGGCGTCGTCAATGGCGACGGTTTCGGCCGTGTGGGCATGCAGTTCGATGCGTGCCGACTTGCTTCCCTGGTTCACATGTTGCTGCGACATGCGCTGCCCCTTATTGGGAGAACGTTCTTCACGAAGCGCGAGTCCAAAGCCGGTCAGGCTTTGCATGGCGTGCGAAATTTGAGTCAGCCCAGGGTACGCTTCCTGCGTATTTGGCTGGCCGACTGGCGGCTCTTCGCGGTGGACTCGCAGATAGTTAGGAATCTGTCGGGGCATTGTGTGGGCCACGTACGGAAGTAGGGAGAGTTAATCTTCGTCCGTGACCATCGATGACCAACGCGGGATCATCCTCCAGGATGAATGGCGTTTGTCGTGGGCTGCATCCATTGCTGCCTATAGCTGCAATCGTCACCCTTGCCGCTACACATTAACTAGTCTTCTTAGATTCTCAGACTCCCGTACTGGATATGCGCATTGCGCAGACCTTACCGTAAGCGCGGTCCTTTTATCAGGTGGTTCTTTGCTTCAGATTTAATCGAAGCGGCAGAGACTGTGACCGAACGTGTCCCGGAGATTACTGAACATCAGAACAGTAGTTAAGAGAAGTCACTCAGGGAGAACGATCATGTTCTGGCACTACACCACCGGCAGTCGAATTGATGCCATTTTTGAGAGCGGGAAACTAGCACCTCGTAGTCCGAGTTGGGCTCCTGGCGGCGACCCAGCCGTTTGGTTTTCGACCAACGATGTTTGGGAACCGAGCGCGAACTGCGCTTTCGAGAGGCCGTCGACGCGGCATCGACTACTCGGAACCAAAGAGATGACCGATTTGTTGTGTGATGGTTTGTTTCGAATTTCGGTTCGCTCGTCGGTCGGCGTCGTGACCTGGGGACAATATTGTCACGAAATGAATCTTGCCTCGCGTAATGTCGAAGCCTGCCGTCGTGTTGCCGCGATTGAAGGATCGCACCCAGGGCGATGGTTAGCATGTCTGGGGGAAGTCAAGGCCAGCGAGTGGCTTTCCGTCGAACGCTGGTATGGCCATCACTGGGGAGTGATCGAAGGACTGACCGAGATCTTGCCCGACTGGTCGGAACCAGCCTTTCAGTTGCAAGCGGCTGGCTAACGCTGGTGAAAGCCGGGTTACAGTTCTTTCATTGCGGTGACAATATCGAGCACTGCTTTCTTGCCGTCGGAGAAGAACATCAACGTGTTTTCCGCGGCGAATAACGGATTGGGGATCTTCGCGAAGCCTGGGCTCAAACTGCGTTTGATGACAATCACCGTGCGAGCCTTCTCGACTTCGATGATCGGCATCCCCGCGATCGGACTGTTGGGGTCGGTATTGGCGAGCGGATTCACGACATCATTCGCCCCGATCACGATGGCGACATCGACCTGGTTCAAGGTTGGATTGATCTCGTCCATTTCTTTGAGCTGCTCGTAAGGCACATCGGCCTCGGCCAGCAGAACGTTCATATGGCCCGGCATACGACCTGCCACTGGGTGAATGGCGTACTCGATCTCTGTGCCGCGGTCTCGCAGAATATTCGCCAGGTCACGCACCGCATGTTGGGCCTGGGCAACCGCGAGTCCATATCCCGGAACGAAGACAACACGCTGAGCATTCTCGAGGATCATTGCAATGTCGTCCGCTGAGGTCGAACGGACGGTCGCGTAAAGTTCGTTGTCCGCCCCAGCCGGACCACTTCCGGTTTGCATCGACCCAAATAGCACGCTCAGTAGTGAGCGGTTCATCGCTTTGCACATGATCTGTGTCAGGATGATGCCTGAGGCGCCCACCAGCGATCCGGCGATAATCAGCACGTTGTTGTCGATCACGAAACCGGTCGCAGCAGCGGCCAGGCCAGAGTAACTATTCAGCAGGGCAATCACCACCGGCATGTCGGCCCCACCGATTGGCATCACCAGGGTAAAGCCCAGGACACTGGCCAGCAGGAAGATCACCAGGTAGGGCCACCCCATTCCGGTTGAAGCCATCGTGATCATCAATACGATCAACAAAACGCCCAGGACCGCATTGAATGCCTGTGGAGCGGGGATTGGCAGCGGCTTCTTGAACCAGTCGATCTCTTGCAGTTTGCCGAAGGCGACTAGGGATCCCCAAAAGGTGACCGTGCCGATGAGCCCGGAAAGTCCGGTCGCCAGCATCACGTCCGCAGTTGCTTCGGCATCGGTCAGGCCAATCAGTTCAGCACCTGCCACCAATACCGAGGCTCCGCCGCCGAGACCATTGAACAGGGCCACTAGCTGCGGCATCTGGGTCATTTCGACCTTCACCGCCAGCAGCACACCAATCACGGTGCCAACGATCAGACCGATCGCAATCAACAACCATCCAGCCCAACTGGCCGTGCCATCAGCGAAGATCAAGTAGAACGTCACAACGACGGCGATCAGCATGCCCAGGCTGCTGACCAAGTTGCCATGCACCGCTGAACGCGGGGAGGCCAACATCTTCAGGCCGAAGATGAACAACACTGCCGCTACGAGGTAGACCAGGTTCACTACGATAATAGAGTCGAACACGGTTGCTCCTTCTTGCTGCTCAATTCGGTCGTGCTGGGGTGCCGTTACAAATCGATCGCATGTCAGTTATCGCTTCTGCTGGAACATGGCGAGCATGCGATGCGTGACCATGTAACCGCCAACCACATTCACCGTTGCCAGGACAATGGCCAGCAGCCCCAGCAGCGATGCGAACCAGTGGGCCTGCAGTGCGGTGGCCAGCAACGCGCCGACAATTGAAATTCCGGAAATCGCGTTTGAGCCCGACATCAGCGGCGTGTGCAGCGTGGGAGGCACCTTGGTGATGATCTCGAACCCGACGAACACCGCCAGCACAAAGATCGTGATGCTGGCGACCAATGCCGTCCACTTGGTGTACTTGGGTGGTTCGCTCGGCACGATCGCGTCATCCTCTTGGGCCAGTACCAGGGCGTTGCCTGCCTGATCGCGTACTTCGGGCTTGGCCGCGTCGTCTTCTTCGGTTTCCGCCACCGGTGTCGCGGGTTCGTCCGCCGAAATGGCCGGGTAGCTGATCAGCCCGGCAAAGACCAAGGCCAGGCAAAGAATCGTCCAACTACGAATCATGGTGACTCTCCGGTTCGGTCGCGGTTTCAGGTTCGGCGGATTCCGTTGGCTTGGGCGGCAAGTTCAGCATCTCGCGAAGCCGTGGATGGACCACCTCGCCGTCGCTGGTTGCCAAGGTGCCTGCCACGATCTCGTCGCTGAGGTTGAGGTTCAGGGCGTTCTCTTTCACCATGTTCAGCAGAAATTTGGTGATGTTGTGCGAGTACATCTGGCTGGCATGGTTCGGGATTTCGCTGGCCAGATTGGTGGGGCCCAGGATCGTGATCCCTTCCAGGTGAATCGTTTGATCCGGCTCGCTTGCTTCAATGTTGCCCCCACGCTGAGCGGCCAGATCGATGGCGACACTGCCGGGAGCCATTCGCTTGATCCCTTCGGTCGTGATGAGCAGTGGTGACTTGCGACCTGGGATCGCGGCGGTGGTGATCACCACATCGTTGGTTGAGCAGATCTCGCCCATGAACTCGCGCTGTTTCTTGTAGAACTCGTCGCCGAGGTCTTTCGCGTAGCCCCCTTTGTCCTGCGAGCCTTCTGACTGCAGATCGAGTTGGACCGACTTCGCTCCGAGGCTTTCAATTTGTTCTTTCGCGTCGGGACGCACATCGTAAGCGGTCACGACGGCGCCAAGCCGTTTGGCGGTGGCAATCGCCTGCAGTCCGGCCACGCCTGCGCCGATCACGAAAACCTTGGCGGGGGAAAGCGTCCCGGCGGCGGTCATCAGCATCGGGTACATCTTCGGCAAGTGAATGGCAGCCAAGAGAACGGAGCGATAGCCGGCGATCGTTGCTTGCGACGAAAGAACGTCCATGCTTTGGGCACGGGTAATACGTGGGATCAGTTCTAACGCGAAGAGCTTGGCCTGTTTATTGGCAAACTCTTGGATCGCCGGAAGGTTGCCCAGCGGATCGCTCATGCCCACGACGATCTGACCTGGCTTGATCAAATCGAGATCGGCGCGACCGGCATCAGGGTTTTCACCATAGGTACGAACTTGAAAGACGACGTCGCCCTGATCGAACGCTTCGGCGCGGCTTTCGATCAGCCGGGCACCTTTGTCGACATAGTGCTGATCAAGGAAGCCAGCGGAAATACCGGCTCCTTTCTCGACCAGAACCGTCGCCCCCGCTTTGACGAGGGCCGGGACCGAGGCTGGCACGAGGGCAACGCGAAGTTCGCCAGGGAAGTTCTCGCGCACGACGGCAACATTCATGTTCGGCCTTTCCTTGGAAGCACGTGGTGTCGATCAATGGCTGCGGAGGCCAAGAGCAGGGCACCGAGGCGCCGAAGGTGGCAATCCGCAGAGGCACGAGTGACGTCGTCTCGAATTGTCCCATCTGCGGATGCCGTTGCAAACCCTTGCGGGGGAGACAGTGCGATGAAGTGCTGGTCGCTGGAATCTTTGTATCGGGGAATTGCTCGAAAGCACCCATATATAAGGAAGGAGCTTTTCAATAGAACTGCGGCCGCAGAATTGCCGTTTGGATAGGGACACCCTGGCAAAGCGGTTGCCCGGGATGCATCGGCGAGAGAAGTCGCTAAGATATTGGTCTTGGTAGTATCACCCGAGATTCGCTGGAACCAGCCCGATTTCTGCTGGCTGACCCTTGTGGGGTTCTGGGCCTCGCGGTAAGATACGTGTTTCTAATTTCCCACTTGACGCCAACTATGCATGTAAGGCCTTGCGGGAACTTAGCTTACGAAAGCCACTTGGTTTTTGTGGTTCGAGCCACCCCGCGAAGTGCAGGATGCCGGCTTGAGCCCCAGCAGTGAAATTAACAGAACGATGACGACCAAAACTTTCCAAGCCAAACCAGGACAAGTCGAGCAGAAATGGTGGCTCGTCGACGGCGAAGACCAAATCGTCGGGCGTTTGGCCAGCGACATCGCCGTGCGTCTGATGGGCAAGCATCGCCCGACTTACACCCCGCACGTCGACACCGGCGACTTCGTTGTTGTCGTCAACGCTGAAAAGGTGAAGTTCACCGGCAGCAAGTGGGAAAATAAGCGGTATACCTGGTACACCGGTTACACCCGTCAGCGTAGCGAATCGGCTTCGGAACGTCTGGAAGCACATCCAGATCAGATTCTGCGTGAAGCGGTTCGTCGTATGCTTCCCAAGAACAAGCTGGCCACCCAGATGCTGAACAAGCTGAAGATCTTTGTTGGCCCGGAACACACGCATCAGGCCCAAAAACCGGAAAAGCTGGAAGGCCTCGGTCAGGTCCGCCAGAAGAAGCGCGGTTAGTTCCCGTTGTCGCAGGTGCGGACGCCGCGGCAAGTTTTCCGATTTCCCCCGAAACAAATCTGGTCAAGAGTTAGCTAGTTATGTCGACTGCGGATCCTCAAACCGAAGCCACCGTCGTGGAATCGACCACGACCGATACGGTTGAAGCCACTCCGGCTCCGATCGCTTACGTCACGAAGACTGACCCAAAGACGGGTGAACACCTGGGTACCGGTCGTCGTAAGTCGAGCGTCGCTCGTGTCCGTCTTAAGGCTGGCAGCGGCAAGATCTCGATCAATGATCGTGAGCTGAACGAATACTTTCCGCACGAGCAAGATCAGAACGCCGTCATGGGGCCACTGCGTGACAGTGGTTACGATGGCAAAGTCGACATCCGCATCCTGGTCTCCGGTGGCGGTCCGACCGGTCAGTCGGGTGCTTGCCGCATGGGCCTCGGCCGTGCTCTGATCAGCTTCGACCCAGAAGTGGGTCACCAGCTGAAGGACAACGGTCACCTGACGCGTGACAGCCGTATGAAGGAACGTAAGAAGTACGGTCTGCACGGTGCCCGTCGTGGTACTCAGTTCTCGAAGCGTTAATCGCCGAGACACCAATACAGAACGATTGGAAAGAGCCTGCATCTTCGGATGGAGGCTCTTTTTTTATGCGCGTCACGAGCCAAAGATATCTCAGTCAGTGCAAGGAAACGCAAGGAACAAAGACAGTTGCGGCATTGGCCGTTACAGCGTTTCGACGAATCCCGAGCGGGCTGCCGTCGCCAGATCGTCAAGCCACGATTCGACCAGCGTGGCAATGTTGGCGTTCGAGTCGAGTTGGATTTCCGCTTCCGCGCATCGTTCCAGGCATGCTGCAGCTCCGTCCAGGCCAGCAGGAATTGCCAAAATCGCCGAACGAATCTCGGGGTTGGTCGAGGCTTCCTCGGTGCCGGCCTTCGTGAGATAGAGCAGTTGATTGCGATAGAAGTCGGCTGCCAGCTCCATGAGGTGCGACAACGCTTCCCGTTTTTTCGGGGCGTCGTCTCCCATCTTGGTCAAATAGTCCGACACATCTTTGCCCAACTGAACGGCATGAAAGTCACGTTTCGCCAGCGTGCTTAACAGTACGTCGGCAATTCCTTGCAGGGCTTCATCGCGAAGCTGGTCGGCCCGAGCCAGGCTTCCTTTGCTCTGCCCTGCCAGTTTCTCGGCTTCTTCCGGCGTCGAGACCCATTGCAGGTCGAGCAGCAGTTTCGAGACGATGTCGAGCGGAAGCGGAGCAAACCGCAATATCTGGCAGCGCGAGCGAATCGTCGGCAGCTGCCGCTGTTCGCTTTGGCTGATCAAGATGATGACGCTATCCGCCGGCGGTTCTTCCAGTGTTTTCAGCAGGCAGTTGGCACCTTCGACATTCAAGTCGTCGGCGTCGTCCAGAATCGCCACTTTGCGTTGCCCCCGGAAGGGACGCATGGCGATGTCGTGGCAAAGTCCCGATTCCATGCGATGTTGGCCGTCGCCAATCAGCAGTTCCACCGGAATGCGGGTCTTATCCTTGGGCCGGCTGACGGTCAGCAAGTCGGGATGCGTGTTGGCGTCGACCTGTTTGCAGTCTTCGCAATTACCGCACGGACGCATGTGATACGCCGGCACGTTCTGGCAAAGGAGCGTTTTCGCCAGCATCTGGGCGAACTTCCGTTTACCGATCGAAGCGGGACCGACAAACAGAAAGGTGCTTGCCAGGCGATTCTTCTGAAGGGCCGTCGCGAACATTTCCCGGATGCGATCGTGCCCCAGCACGTCGTCCCAGTTCATTTCGCCAACTCCTCGAGCCGCTTGGAAACAGCTCCGCGAATCGCCGATTGGATGGTTTCAATGTCTTGCGTCGCATCGATCACAGCGACATGCGGATAGACTTCAGCCTCTTTCAGGAAGCCTTCCCGAACGCGATGCATGAAGGCGACCCCTTTGGCTTCCATCCGGTCCAGGTTCTTACCCAGCCGAGGGAATGCGACATCTTCCGGCAGGTCGAGCAGGATCGTCAGGTCGGGCATCACGTGGTCGACGGTGAACTTGCCGACGCTGCGGACATCTTCCAGATCGATGCCGGAGGCATGCCCTTGGTAGGCAATATTCGCCAGCAGAAATCGATCGCAGAGGACCGTCTTGCCTGAAGCAATTGCTGGCCGAATGACGTCGTCGACCAACTGAGCTCGGGCTGCCATGTACAGCAGCATCTCGGTGCGCGGATGAAGCTCCAGCTCTTTGCGATGCAAAAGAAAGTCGCGAATGCGCTCGCCAGCCTCGGTGGTGCCCGGGTCACGGCATAGGACAACCTCGTGCCCCATGTCGGTGAGCCACTGAGTCAGCAAGTCGCGCTGGGTCGACTTTCCGGCGCCGTCGATGCCATCGAAAGAGATGAACAAGGGGCGAGCTGATTGCGTGTTGATCATGCCCCGGATTGTAAAGGAGCAGCGTTCATCGGCAAAGCATGGGGGCAATATGCCACCCGGAGCGGCTGGCTGCTTCGTGGCGTCTGGCAAGCGGTAGAACGGGCAAAATCGAATTTCTCGCTGTGTAGACGGCGTTCTACGGACTTCCGTCGTAGTTGTCGAGAATCTTTCGGGCATGATCCGCGATCAGCTTCTGCAGCGATTCTGGCTGTAGTACCTTGGCCCGGCTGCCATAACCCAGGATCCACCAACTGATCTCGCGGATTCCACTGACGGTCACCTCGAAGTCGATACTGCCATCTTCGTTCCAGTGGATCTCTTGCGTCTTATGCCACTGTACTTCGGCTACGTTCTGGGCGACCAGCGGATCGAAGCGAATGATAATGTGCTGGTCGGGACCTGGCTCAGGGATCATATGCCAGGCATTCCGCAGAAAGCGGTCGACCTGAAAGTTCTGGGGGATTTCGAAGGTATCGTCCAGGACTTCGATGTTTTCGATTCGGTTCACCTTGAAGGTGCGGACGGCGCGGTGAATCGAGCTGCGGCCAATGACGTACCAGCTATGGCGACTGAACAGCAGCTTGTAAGGGGAAAGCTTCGTCTGGATCACATCACCGTCGAAAATGCTGCGGTAATTGATCCGAACATTGTGCCGATGCCCCGAGGCGTCAACCAGTTTCTGATAGGCCGAGTGGGCCTCTTCCGGTTGGTTGACTGGGTTCAGCTTGATTTCTACTGAGCTCGAGATTTCGCGAAGCTGCTGCTTCATATGCTCGGGCAGGCTGTTTTCCAACTTGGTGGCAGCTCGGCGGGCGGACGAGTAATAGGGAAGTCCGGTGCCGTCCCCCAGTTCGTGGCAAAGCACCATCACCGAGAGGGCTTCTTCCGAGCTGAGGTTGGTGGGGGCGAGAAAGTAGGTTTCTGGGATGTGAAACCGCTGCCCATCAGAATCGAAAGCGAGCGGCACGCCGGCCGCTCGCAATGTTTCCAGGTCTCGAAAGATCGTGCGACGACTTACGCCGCACGCATCGGCCATCGAATTAACGTTTTGCGGCCTGCCACCCTGAAGTAGCTGAAGCAGTTTTAGCAGGCGTTGGATTTTGGCCAGATTCATGCGAGACCGACTTCACGACGCGGCGGGACGACGGCGCGGTGGCTGGTGTCGGCTGCGGCGAACTTTTCGTTTGACGAACTTCGGAAACCAATTCGTTCAGTCCCAGTTTATTCCAATCGAGCTCACTTTTCGATTGGGCCGAGCGGCTGGCCACCTGGGTGGCGGCCGGCGGTTCGAGCGAAACCGTATTGAGCGAGGTTGGAACCTTGGCTGGGGTTGGCGTACCGATCACTTCGCCCGATCCGGTGGCTTCATCTTCGTAGATGATCGTGCCTTCTTCCATGGTGCCGTGGCTGATCGGACCTTGTGGGACAGCTCCGCGGCTGATCACACCTGGGCGAGTGTAGCCATAGTCGAGGTAGGTGCTGGCCGAGCGGCGGCGAGCATGACCTTGGGCGTCGAAGTATGCCTTTTCTGGCCATGGGCCCTCTGCCAGGTAAACGCCGTTGTAGTCGAGCAAGCTACCCTTCCGCATGTGGACGTCCTTGATGGCGATGTTGTATTCGACCAGGGCCTGGAAGTAGACGATCTGAGCGTCGCTGCGGCGGCGTTGTGCGTCGAGCAGCAAGTCCAGTGTCACGGTACCAGCGTCGTAGGCGGCCTGAACCGAGTCGACTTCTTTGTCGGCGGCGATCAAGCGGTTGAGGTTGGTTTGAACCAGGCTGTAGTTCGAGTCGAGGTCGCGGATCGTGTCGGTCAGCAGGTGGCTGACTTCCAGTTCCATGTCTTCGATCACAGCCTTTTCGCGAGCGATCTGCAACTGCACGTTGCGGACGCCAGCCAGTTCCGAGCGGAAGCCAATCGGCATCGAGAACTGCAAGCCGAGCGTGTATTCCTGGTAGTTGCCTTCGGTCAGCACTTCCCAGGCGTAACTCCCCGGTTCGTTGAAGTTCTTGCCGTTTCGGTTGCCGGTGATCAGATCGTCACCCAAGCCAAGGAAGCGGTACAAGGCGACGGCATCCAACTGTGGCAGCAACTGGTTGCGAGCCGTGATGAGTTCCAGCTCACGCTGCTTCAATCGCCACTGTTGACGACGCAGTTCTGGGCTGCGATTCAATGCTTCCTGGTGGATATCGAACCAGTCGAAGGCAACCCAGGCGTCGGTCGGTTCCGAAGCGGGACGAATCAGGCGACCATCGGTGGCGGCCAGACCCATGAAGTAGCGAAGGCTACCTTCCGCTTTGTACAAGTCACGCAGGGCGGCTTCGGTGCGGCTACGGAATTCAAAGTATTGCTGGCGAGCCTGGGCTTCCTTTTCCGCTTCACCACCTTCGGCACCGTTGGCCATGAGGGCATGCACGCGACGCCAGGTAACCAGGGCACTGTCGCGGCCAGTCTTGGCGGCTTCCAGGTTGTGGTAAGCGAAGTAGAGCTGCCAGTAAGCTTCTTCCACGTCCGAAACCAAGTTTCGGATGTTGGTCTCGAAGTCGGCCAGGCTGACGTCTTCACGGATACGGGCGAGCATCACGTTGACGCGGTTAACCTGAACACCGCTGCCGCGAAGCAATGGATGGCGAGCTTCCATTTCAATGTTTGCCAACCACGAACTTGGATAGATCAAGCTACCGCGGTTGTTGTAATCGTACGTGGTGTTTTGTCGCATGAACCACTGGGTACCGGTGGCCGACTTCTTGGTCAGCTCGACGGTTCCGGTTGCCAGGTTCTGGCCGAACTCGGAGATGAAGAACGGGCTGCCGGTCTGGTAGTTCTGTGGGCGGTCGACACGATCCCAGTTGAACGTGGCGTTGAGCTGAGCATCGAATTCGCTCAGGGCACCTTCCACACCGAAGGTCGGATCGGATTCGACGATGGCCGGATCGTAGATCGTCGGCATGGCGTCGTTCCGGGTAACCAGATTGGTCGGGATCGCTGCCGAGGTCAGCGTGGTGCCCGGAATGACACGGAAGACCGCGTTACCGCCAGCGGTACGAATGGCCTTGCTGTTCTTCAGCGAGTCGGCCACGGCTTCCTCAAGCGTCAGGTTCCAGATCTTCGATTCGTCCATCTCGAACGGATCGGAGATCGTGTAAGGAGCCTCGGCATTCTCTACCTCGGTCAGGCGGTTGTACTCGACATCGGCATATTCGATGTCGGTCGCCTTATCCAGGTAAAGACTCAGATCGCCGGATTCTTTGAAATAGAACGGCTGAGTCGGTTGGCAGCCGGTCAAAATCACGGTGCCAACGAGCACAAGCATCCAGGCTTGATGGAACTGGGTTTTCATGGGATACCGAGTCCTGATACGCAGCGTGCACGTCCTTGTGCACGACACTTCGGAGGAAGTAGATCGCTGATAGTGTTGGACCTGTCCCGCCGAAATCATCGGCTGGCATTGGTCGATTCAATTGTTTCTCGGCCCCCCCGAGGCTGAGTTGAACTTCTCTCCCCGGCACGCGAACACACCGGAATGAGAAAACTCAGCACTAGTGTTATCGTCGGCCTAACCGTCAAACTTTGAGGGAATTCCATAACCGTCAAAGTTTTACTTCTTGGAGGTAGCAGTGCTGGCAGAATGGGCCCCTCGCTGAAGAGAGCTTGGCGAGGTAGGGTGAAGACTACGAGCCTTAGCTTTCGCCGCATTTGACTGCGGATCGAAGCGGGGTAAAGAGCGATTCATTCGGGAAAATACGATGGAAACGGCCGAGCAGTTGATGCAGCACGCCAGCGAGCTTCTCGCGATTTTAGAGCAAGGGGCACCCTTCTCACCCGACGATCTGACTGACCTGGTCAGTCACGTTGAAGTCTTCTGCGATCACTTCCCTGCTAGCGAAGAAGCCCCCCGGCCAGTGGCTCGAATGCTGACCGAACTGGTGCCAGCACTCGATGCCGTCAGTCAAAAATATGGTCCGCGAGACGCGAGTCGCATTCAAGACGCCGCCGGCGCATTGTTCGTCGTGATGCTCGAGAAGCTGTAAACCGATCGATTCGCACCGATCGCTCCGCGCACGAAGAAGCCCTCCAGACGCATGTTGCCTGGAGGGCTTCTTCTATATAGTAAACTGAATCGAATCGAAACGTTCGACTAGCTGGCGTCGGCCATGGCGGAGACGTTGATCCGCTTGGCCAGTTTGGTCAGCTTCTTGTCGGCTGTTTCTTCTTCGTTCAGGTTGTCGCCGAGTAGGCTATGGGCATTCTTATAACCAAGTAGCTTCGCCCAAGTGCAGAGGGTACCGTAGGTGGCAATCTCGTAATGCTCGACCTTTTGGGCCAAGCCAATCAGAAAGGCATCCATCACCTCGGGGTCCGCGTCTTCCTTCATGGTTTCGGTGGCCTCTTGGATCAGGCCTGCCATTGCTTCGCACTTCTTTGCTCGGGCCGCTTTGCCAGTTTCTTCGAATGCCTTTTCAACGCGTTTAACGTGTTCTTCCGTTTCCTTCAGATGTTCGCGAAATGCTTCGGCCAATTGCTCTTTGCTCGCCTTCTTTGCCATCTTGGGCAGAGCTTTCAGTAATTGCTTTTCAGCATGATAAATATCGCGAAGTTCGTCGTAAAACGCGTCGGCTAGGTGATCCAAAGACATGATTGCCTCCAAGGTTGGTGTGTTTCAAGGGAGTTCACCCCAACCAATTGCAAGCATTGTGCCAATGGCCGGCGGCACCCAGAATTGCCGCCGTTTCGTTTTAAGCATGATGGTTCCAGAACCATCGTGATAGCACGACCGCCACGTAAGCGGTGGTCTTAAGCCCAAATCACATCCAGCGGGTACCACTGACCCGGAGCCAACTGGAACAGGATCCGGTCGCCGTCGACTTCGCAGCGCGTTATCCGATTGCCATGGAAGTCGCACAAGTGCGCTTCCTTGATTTTACGGAAGCAGCGGATGGCACCTTTGGCTGGGCGGCCTTCCGTTTCCAGCATCTTGGTTTGGAAACCAATCGGCGAACCAGCATCGTCGGTCAGCGGATTCAAGCTGGTCAGCAAGACGTTCTTCGCTTCCAGGTGCAGCAGCCACGAAGACTTGCCGGCGGCTGGCATCGCGGCCGTTTCAAGCATCGGCGGGGCTTGATAAGTAAAGTCCCGAGCGACTGGCAAAGAGTAAGGAAGGTCGAGACCAATCCCAAGTCGGAACTTGCGCTGCGTCTCGCCATGCGGAATTAAAATCGAATCGAGCATATGGCCATGGTTACGCAGATGGAACGGAATCCCTCCGGTCAGCAAGGTGGTTTTGCCGTGGGACGCTTCGATCTCGACGTAGTTCGAGGCTTCGATCCGTCGCCCACTGCAGCGGGTACGAACCCATTGGACGTCGTGATAGGTCAATGCGGCTTCGTCCCCCCAGGCCAGGCGGCAGCAGTAATGCGAATCCCAAGGAAGGGATTTCGGATCAACTTTCAGGTCGAGTTCGATGTCGATTTCGAGTACCCGCGACGATCGCCAGAGTCGATACGTCTGTTTATAAGTTGCCATTACTTCGTCTTCGGCACTGACGATGCGGCCCTGGGTGTGGATCTCGCCCATCGCAGGCGAACTGGTGCCCGGATCGATCTGAGTGACAATCATCCGGCTATAAACTGCCGAAGCATCTGGTCCCAGGTAACGTTCGCCGGCTCCTTGCTTCTTCCCAGGCATGCGCAGCGATAGCTGCTGCGATAAGCGATTGCCGCGGGTCTTGTAATCGTAGATCGATTTGATCCCGCCAGTCTCGGGATGAATATGGACTTCCATGAATTCATTTCGTAGAACGTGCCCATCGAGCATGCTCTTCTGCTTCCGATCAGCTCCTCCGCGCGGGTCGCCTGCGATCCAGCCGTAGCCGCAGCCTGGTACTTCGATCGAAGCAAACTTCTGCTTGCTATCGTGTCCGGATGAAATGACCGGCGATTCGTTGACGGGCAGCTCTGGCAAGTCAGGCAGAAACACCCCACGCGTGCGGAGCGAATTCAACGTGTTGAAGCTGAGGTAGGCCTGATGCTTCGACTGATCGGAACGGGGCAGGGCAGAGGCCATTGCCTGGCATGCCGCTTGAACCGCGAACTCGTCGAGCGGTCCTTCATGTTGGGAAGGATTAGCCGGATCGTGAATTGAACGGATCGGCCCCGTTTCCTCTTTGGCGACGGAAGTGCCTGCCACCAGGTGGGCCAACGCTTCCAGCTTGCTGGCAACATCGAGCCGGGCATTGAATTGTTCGCGGGCCAAATGCTGCGAGATTGGACCTGGCTGGCGACGAACGATCGATTGTTTCAGCCACGGCGTGCGATAGTCTTCTGGTTTGAAATTGCCGTGATAAGTCGCTGTGTCGGTTTCTTCAAAGTAATGTTCGACCGTGGTGAACTCGCCCAGGCTATTGCCATAACGGGCAATTGTCTTCAGGTCTTCGTACCAGGGAGAGGTGATCTTCGGCCAGTGAGCGAATGCCAGCGTCGCGACATGTTCGCCATCCATTGCTTCGCCCAGCTTGGAGAAAAGCGACAGGAATGTTTCCGGTTTGGTCGCATCGAGCGGGAACTTGGCCAGCGTGTCGATTGTCGAGCCGTCGACACCTTCCCAGCGAGCTTTGCCTTGGTTGCTGACGGGAAGCTTGCCTTCGTCGAGCGTGGCGTGAATCGCCCCCACATAACCAAGGCCACGCAGCACCTGAGGGATGAAGGCGGTCATTCCGAAGCGGCGGCGACCGAAAACCTTGGGCGTGTAGCCGAGGGCTTTTTCGTAGGCCTTTTGTCCATGCAGCAGGTTTTCGAGGACCGTTTCGGGATCGAGCAGGTTCAGCGGACCTTCGATCCACTCGCCACCGACGATGCCGATTTGCTTGTCGACGAGCTTCTGCGAAATTGTTTCCTTCAGTTGAGGATGCTCGGCAGCGACCTTCTCGGCCAGGGCTCCAGAGATCCAAAGATTGATCGGCAGTCCCCCTTCAACCTCTGCTAGCAGCGAGTCATTCAGCGTCGACTCGGCAACTAAAACGAAGTCGAGCAGGCTGGCGTCGACCGAGTAATACTGATTGCGTTCCTCCATCAGGACATCGAAGCAGGCCTGAAGGCAACTCTTCGCTTCCTCTTCACTCCCTTCCGCAGCAGCCTTGGCCGCCTCGACCGTTTTGTTTTCGAAGTAGATCTCATCGAGACTGCTCGAATAGCGCATCTGTCGGGTCAGCAGTTCGACCTGAAGATAACAGTAGCCGAGGGCATAGAAATCAGGTGCCAGGCGGGCGGCGACTTCGTTCACCTCGGGAAGTGCCGCTAGCAGCTTGGTAACGATCTCTTGGCGGTCGGTCAGGCCTTTGACCAACACGGCCCCCGATTCCTTCGCCCGCTGACTAAAGCCAGCCGGAAGGTCAGCTTTGCAGATCGACGGAATCAGCAGTGCCAGCCCCTCTAGGCTCTCTGGGGGGGAGTCCACCCGATGCCAATGAGGATTTTTTCCCGCAGCCGCCAGGAAAGCGGGGTGCCACATGGCGGTCCAATTGGCCAACAGGCTTTGAGCATCATCCCCGGTGTGGTAGGTGGGAAAATCCTCGAAGCTGTGACAAGGAAGAAGAATCGCGATTTCCTGTAGCATCATCCGTCGGCCTGGGAGGTTTGGAGATTGGACGCAAGTGATTACCAAATAATAAGTTATAAGGTATACTAGAGAAGCGTCTGGGGGCCAGAGTTGTTTGTATTATGGTGGCTCGGGCGGGCCAAGGGGAGCCGGGAAGGGGATCTCTTTGGTCATTTATCCCATGGGTCGCCCCCGGAATCGGGGATCCGAATTTGGACTTATCTTGTTGCCAGTCAGTGGTTTACATAAAACGAGGTAAATTGCAATTTCGTTGACATTCCGGAGAAGTTCACACTAGAATGAAATCGTGCCGTGTTTGGTGAAACTGACTTCGCCAACGCGTCAAAACACCCTTCTCCTTTAGTTTGCTTGTCTTATTACCTGCGATCTGCGGAGCGTGCGTTATTCGGTGGATGGAATTGCTGGAGATTCTCTAGTGATTTTCTTTCTTATCCGCACGAAGCGCGACGCACTGATTGCTGTGAGGAACAGAGATGGCTGTTGGTAAAGCCGTATGGGGCATCGATATCGGTCAAAGTGCGCTGAAGGCTCTTAAATGCCGCATGCACGAAGACGGATTCTGGATGGTCGCCGAGGCATTCGACTTCATCGAATACCCAAGTCCTTTGAATCAGGCGGGTGCCGGTTCGGAAGGCCTCGTCAAAGATGCGCTACGTGAATTCCTTTCGCGCAATGACATCCGCAACGATACCGTTTCGATTTCGGTCCCTGGTCAGGCCGGTTTGGCTCGTTTTTTTAAAGCACCGCCGGTCGAAGCCAAACGCATCGCCGACATCGTGAAGTACGAAGCGAAGCAGCAGATTCCGTTTCCATTGGAAGACGTGATCTGGGATTACCAGCCAATGCCAGGTGCCCACGAAGAAGAAGGCATCTCGCTGGAAACGGAAATCGGGATCTTCGCGATGAAACGCGATCAGATCTTCCGTTCGCTGCAGCCTTATCTCGACACCGGTATCGACGTCGACTTCGTGCAGTTGACTCCGATCAGCTTGTACAACTTTGTCGCCAACGATCAATTGACGATCAACCCGCTCAAAGAAGAGTACGATCCAACGAATCAGCCGAATTCGTACGTGATCGTCTCGATGGGTACCGAAACAACCGACCTGGTGATCACGAATGGTTTCCGCGTCTGGCAGCGTAGCTTGCCGATCGGTGGCAACCACTTCACCAAGCAATTGACCAAAGAGCTGAAGCTGACCTTTGCCAAGGCTGAGCACCTCAAGCGACATGCGTCCGAAGCTGAGAACGCCAAGCTGGTGTTCCAGGCGATGCGTCCGGTGTTCAACGACCTGGTCACTGAAATTCAACGTTCGATCGGGTTCTTCCAGACTTTGGACCGCAAGGCCAAGATCTCGCGAATCATTCCGATCGGTAACGGCATGAAGCTGCCAGGTCTGGTGGCTTATCTCGGTAAGAACCTGGGTTACGACGTCGTCGAACTGGATGGCTATCAAAAGCTGACCGGCACCGATGTGACTTCAGCTCCGTCATTCCGCGAGAACATGCTTTCGTTCGCCACTTGCTATGGCTTGTGTCTGCAAGGTTTGAAGAAGTCGGCCCTGCGAACCAATCTGCTGCCGCAAGAGATTCTGGTTGATCGTATCGTTCGCCAGAAGAAGCCTTGGGCCGTCGCGGCGATCGCCTGTTTGCTGTTCGCTTGTGCTTTGAACTTCGGTTTCCACTGGCAAGCCTACAATTCGGCTCACATTCCAGAATTCACCCAGGCCACCTCCAAGGTGAAATCGGTCGAGCAGACCAGCAACACGCTCAAGTCGACCGACACCCAGCTGATGACCGACAAAGAAAACCTTGAAGTGATCGGCCGTTACGTGGTCGGTAACGAGGAAAATCGTCGGCTCTGGCCGGAACTGATGAAGGCGATCACGACCGCCTTGCCGAAAGACCCGGATGTTGCTCCTGGTCGCGTTTCGGAAAAGCCAATCGACCAACGCCCTGACTTGCAGATCGAATCGATCGAGTCACAGTATTTCCCCGATCTCTCGCTGTGGTACACCGAGGCGGTCCAGAAGAAATATGCGGTGACGCTCGAAAATCGAAAAGCGATCCTGCGTCGTCTTGAAGAAGGGGAAGAAGCTTCTCCTCAAATTGACGAAGCCGCGGCGGAAGAAGCTGCTGCCGAAGCCGCGGCACCAGCAGCCGCGACCGGCGAAGGCATGCCAGCAGCTGGTCCGGATGTGGTTGTGGGAACGGCAGCCGAAGAAGAAGCCAACCTCGACATCGGTGAAGTGGAAGCGGAACCAGAAGACGAACTGGCTGGACCAACCGCCGAAGAAAGTGGTTGGATCGTGCAACTCACCGGCAAGCATTATCACAATAGCCCTGCGGCCCGTGAGAACATGGGTGCCCAGTACGTGCGTAACACGATCATCGACCAACTCGATCGTGGTGAAGTCGAACTGATCAACGAGAACAGCGAACCAGAAATCGTCTCGATGAAGGAGATGGGAATCTCGCATCCGATCATCGCCGTCGACGAAGTTCCGACGTTCGAGGATATTCCGAATCCGAAGTACGAGCCGCCAGCACTGGGAATGGGTGGTGGCATGTCCGAAGATTACGGCGGCATGCAGCCGGGCAACTTCGGAACCAATCCGAACCAGCCCATTGAGCCACCGATGCTTCGCGTCAAGGTCTATCGTTTCACGGTTCAGTTCTGCTGGCGAGAATCGCCTCTCTCGAAGCGAGAGGAAGCTCGTCGTGCAGCGGAATTGGCAGAAGCAGAAGCAAACGCAGCAAATGCGGAAATGATGGAGAACTAGCACATGGATAAGATTCGTCCCGTAATTGCCGCTCTCAAGAAATATTACTTCTGGGTTTGCTTGACCATCGTGGTCTTCCTGGCGATTGCCGGTTGGTACATGTCGACGTCCAGCATCGACAAGCAGTTTGCCGAACAGAAGCAGGAAATTGAAACACGCCTGAAGTCTGCGAATCAGATTGCGATGACCTCTAACCATCCCAATCAGCAGTACGAAGAAGGCATGAAGACCTGGCTGACGAAGTATCGCGAGAACATCGATCAGGCCTGGGGAAAGAAGTGGGAAGAGCAGCAGTCGGTGCTGACCTGGCCTTCCGAACTGAACGTCGGTGGTAAGAACTTTGCCGACGCGGTCAATGGAATCCTGCTGGGGCGTCCGATCGAAGCCCTGACGGAAGAAGACAAAGAGCTTCCCGTCCGTCTCCGCGAACTCTACCGCGACTATATCAAAGAAGAATTGCCGAAAGTCGCCGACATCATCCAAGCCACCTGGGCACCAACCGCCAACGGTGGTGGTGGACGCGGCGGCATGGGTTTTGAAGGTGGCATGCCTGCGATGGGTGGTATGGGTGGTATGGGTGGCATGGGTGGCATGCCTGGAATGGAAGGGGGCGGTGGTATCGGTGGCATTCCCTTGGCGAAGCAGCCCCTAGTTCAGTGGAACCCAACCAACCAGTCCAACATCCAGTCGAAGAGCTTCGATTGGAGTGGTGGCGGCGGTGGTGGTGGTATGGGCTTCGGTGGCGCGCCTGGCATGGGGGGCGGTCAGATGGGTGGAGGCAATCGCAATTTGCCGACAACCCACGAAGTGCTGTACGCCCAGGAAAACCTGTGGGTGCTGCAGAACCTGATGAAGATCATCGCCAAGACCAACGGCGAAATCAGCAGCCCGCATCAAGCAACCATCAAAGGTATCGACTCGATCGAATTCGGTCGCGAAGTGATGCCGATCCGTTCGCGTGTCGTGATTCCACGTTCCGCCACTCCTTCGGCTGATGGGGACGGAATGGGCGGCATGGACGCGATGATGATGGAAGGCGATCCCGGCATGGGTATGGACGGGATGGGCATGGATAGCGAGATGGGCGGTGACGGCATGATGGGTGCCGACGGCGTCGAGCCTAACCCAGGCGACTACCGCTATGTCGACAAAGATTACAAGAAGCTGCTGGTCGAAGACTTGCGTCAAGCAACCACCGCTCCAACGACTGAGAACTATTACTTGTCGGTTGCCAAGCGTCTGCCGGTTCGTTTGCGTCTGTTCATGGACCAGCGCGAAATCGATAAGCTGCTGGTCGAGTGTGGTAACGCCGACCTGATGGTCGAAGTTCGCCAGGTCCGTATCAATCCAACGTCCAACGGTGCCGCTGGCGGCATGGGTGGCGGTGGTGCACCAGGGATGAACTTTGGTGGTGGTATGGCCGGCATGGGGGGTGAAGATTTCGGCATGCCTGGTGGTGGCGGCCGTGGCCAGAATGGCGACGGTGCCGAACAGAGCGAAAAGATCTTCGACGGAATGGTCGAGATCTACGGCATCATTTACATCTACAACCCGGTCAACAAAGACCTGTTGTGGCCTGAAGGTTCGCGTCCTGAAGGATCGACGACCGAAGGGGAATCGACAGAAACCGCTGGCGTCGCGACGACTAGCCGTTAGGCCGTCCTCGTCGATCCCCTCGACCTTTTCTTCTCTCACAATCGGATGGTTCGGAACAGAATAAGGATTACACCGTCATGAAGAAGCTTGATCTACAGAGCGGCGGGCTAAAAACCAAGCTGATTCTGCATGTCGAAAAGCTCGTCTTCGGATTGGCTATTCTGCTGGTGGCAGCGTTCGTTTATTTCGGAACGCAACAGAAATCGATCACCACGAAGCCAGACGATCTCGTTCAAGCGGCCGAGAAGGCGCGTAACAACATCGAAAAGCTGACCTGGGACGAAGTCGAAGGGGAACGCTGGGTGCCGCCGGAATATCGGACGGCGGCCGTGCGAGCGAGCAAGCCAATTCCGTTGGCTCCCTACGAAACGCCATCGAGCCTGCGGGTTCGCCACAAGGAAAGCATCGAAAAGCGAGCCGATCCGAAGATCATTCCGCTCGAGAAGCTGGAAGTGGTCGCAGGTTTCGCGCCTTTCGCTTACCTCAGCTCGAATCAGGCTGCCAACGGCGGTGGTTTTATGCGGGGTGAAGGTGGCGGTCCATCGATGCCAGGTGCCGGGTACGACATGTACTCGGGCATGTCAGGCGAAGGGATGGGGGGCTCCGATGCTAATTCTCCTCCGACGTTGACGCCAGAACAAATGGCGATGCTTGGTTCGCAAAAGGGTGGAACCGGTGGCGATATCGAAGGTAAGTACTTTGTTGCGATCACCGGTTTGGCTCCGCTGAAGCGTCAGTTGGACTTGTACAACGCGGCCTTCAAAGATCGTGCGAACTACATCGAATCACGCGACTATCCCAAGTACGTTCACTTCGCGGTCGAACGTCGTACCCAGAACCCTGATGGTTCGTGGGGCGAATGGGAAAAGCCATTCAACATCAAACAAGAACGCTGGATCTCGCGTTACCGCTGGGCATTCGTTCCCGACGAAATCGCACCTCCAGAATTTCTCGATCCTGTTCTGAGCTTCCCAATGCCACCGATCCTGCTGTTCGATCCGGACCGCTGGGGACGTCATTCGGAAGTGCCTGAGTTCGAGCCGATGGATCAAATGGCAATGAACGAAGGGAGCGGGATGGGTAACTTCGACGAAATGCCCATGGGCGGAATTGAAGACTTCCCTGGCGTCGATCCAGGCTTCGGCATGGGTGGCAGCGGAATGGAAGGTGGCTACGGTGGTCCTGGTGGCGGTCGTATGCCGGGCATGGGTGGCATGCCAGGGATCGGCGGAATGCCAGGCATGGGTGGTGGCCGTAATGGTTACGACTCGATGATCGCACGCCCTGGCTTCATTCGTCGTCCAACTGGAACTGCTGGTGTTGGTCCAGGCGGCATGATGGGAGGTGGTATGGAAGGTGGGCCTGGCGGCGGTAGCTTCGCGACGTCGCCATTCGATGCCGAGAACAAAATGTTCCGCTTCTACGATACGAGCGTCTCGCCACATAAGTCGTATCAGTACCGCGTGCAGTTATTCCTGGAAGATCCAAACAATCCACAGAACTACCAGGAAGCTCCGCCAGTGCGAGCTCTGGAATCTTCGGTATTAGCTCGTATCGAACCAGAACGTCAGAAGATCATGAAGGCCATGCAGCAGCAAGGCGCCGGAATGTCGCGTCCAAATGGTCAGGCCAACGCGACTGCCCCAGTGCACGAGTTCTGGCGAACGACCGAGTTCAGCGAGCCAAGCCCAACTGTGCGTGTTCCTTCCAGTGCTGATGTGTTGGCCGGTCCGGTCGATGCTGGGCGTACGATCTATCGCCAGGGGTCGCGTCGCGAAGTGATGCGTACCGCGGAACCAACGGCAACCGTTCTGGCGATGCGATGGGATCCACGCGATGTCGTGAAGGCTTTGGTCACCAAAGAACTGAAGGACGTCAAACGTGGTACCACGGTCGAATACAAGGGGGACATGTGGGTCCTCGATCCTTCGACTTACCAGTTCAAGCGACCTTGGGCTTTGGATGCCGATACGAAAGACCAGGAATACACGCTCAAGACCGGCTATACGGTTTTGGATATGCGTGGTGGTGACGACACCGCTGGTAAGTACACCGACGAGAACAACGACAAGTTGAAGACGCCGGGCGAAATCTTGATTCTGGATGATGCAGGTAACATCCATATCAAGACCGAAATTGACGAAGTGAAAGAGTTCACCAAGTTCAACTTCAGCAAGCCGGAAGTGAAACGTACGCGTCGTGAACGGGACGATCCATACTCTTCGGAAGGTGGACCTCCTGGAATGTACGACGACTACGGTGGTGGTGAAGGTGGCTCACGCCGTCGTCGCTAACGCCGCGCATAAGATGAATCCTCGAAAGGGACGTTTCTTCGGAAGCGTCCCTTTTTTTTGCGCCGCCTGATTTCGCGAGAAAAACATCTATTGAGCCGTTTCTGGCTTCCAGGTACCGTTGCTTCCCGGCGATTTTGCGCTGTTGTCCCGGCTGAAAGGCCTTGCTAGCAGAGCATTTAACTAGTTTTCCAAAAATAATCGAGCGCGCCGACAAAGCGACCTTGACCCAGTTTTGGCAAGCCGGTATTTAACCGCCTCACCTAGAAATGCAAGGATGCAGATTCACCAGTACGCGCGGCACGTGGGCGCTGGCAAACGGGCATTTATTGAGCTCGTTGGCTTGCGGTCCCTCGTCATAAACGTGTCGCCGTGAGGGGAAGGATAGGAACACCATGAATCATTCTCGGTCGATCCCAATAAACGCGGATCGCAGGCTGCCACAAGTTCAGACAAGGAGAGTCGCGTTGAATTTGGCCACGCGTGTGCTTACAGCCGGTCTCATTGCCGTGCTGTGCTTCAGCACTGGGAAAGGGGTCGTCGCAAATCCGTTGACCGAGATTGAGCTCGTCACGTCAATGTCGACGACCGGTCAACAACAGGGTTCGCTGTACGATCAGCAGAAGCAGGAAGAGGTTCTGCGGGCCGCTCGCCAGGCGATGCGGGCCCAAGACTTCCAACGTGCCGAAGCGTTGATTCAGCAGGCTCGTCAATTCCAAGTTCCGGCTGACCCAGCTTTCAGCAAGTTCAGCGACTCGCCTGAAAAGGCCGCTCGCGATCTGGCTGAGCTCAAGGCTGCCCAGAGCGATCCAGAAGTTGCCGCTCGCAAGATGCTCGGTCAGTCTCCGGACATGACTCAGCAGATGGCCGCGGAAGCACTGGCTCGTGGCAAGGCTGCCCTGGCAAGTGGTCAGACCAACGCTGCCCTGAACTATTACGAACAAGCCGCCAAGGCTGGTCCCAACTTCCAGTCGGCCGATTACTCGGTGGCTGCCTTCCGTCGCGATCTGATCGCGAGCGGAATTCAGTCGTCGGTGCTCGGTGGCGAAATGGTTTCGACCGAAGCTCCCGCAGGTGGCATGGCTCGTCTGCCCCAGGTGAACGAATCGCCTGAACCGGCAATGACCGCTAACCCATACGCTTCTTCGCAAGGCAACGCGGAAACGGCTCGCCGAATGCTCCTTCAAGCTCGTCTTGAACTGGCACGCGGCAACGTCGCTCTGGCCGAAAAGATGGTTCGCCAGGTCCAAGCCCTGGGGCTCGTCTATCCGGCTCACCAGGACTCGCCTGAGAATGTCGACTATCTGATCCGCAAGCTGAATCAGGTCTCTGCCTCGCCGGTTGGTCCTCAGTCGGCTTTCATGTTTGGTGAAGTGCTGCTGCAACAGGCTGAAGGCTTGATGCTGTATGGCAAGTATGACATTGCCGAGCAGATGACTCGCCAGGTTCAGTCGATGAACCTCGACTTCCAACGTGCTCGTGTTACGCCTGATCGACTGCTGACGGAAATCAGCCGACGTCGAAGCGGTGACGCAGGTGGTTCGGCCGCATCGCCAGCCGCGGCTCAAACTGCTGGTGGCGACGCCCGCTCGCAGGAACAAGCAATCCTGGTGCAAGCCAAGGCCGCCCTCGATCGTGGTGACATCGGCACTGCCGAAGCCTTCACGGTGCAAGCCGCCAACATTGGCAACCGCAACTATCAGCAAGGTGACGTTCGCCCTGACATCATGATGCTGGAAATCAGCCGAGCCAAGGCTTCCAGCCCGGTTCGTCAGGCCAGCGGAACCGAAGGCCCGATGGGTGCCGGTTTCCCGGTTGCTCAAGGTATCTACAATCCAGCCATGGACAGCACTCGCAACATGCCTGCTTCGGCACAGCAAGGTGCGACCGGTCAGGCTGGCATGCGTTACCTGCACGAAGGTGAACAAGCTCTGAGCTCCGGCGACAAGCTGAAGGCTCGCAAGTTGTTCGAGGAAGCCTGGAAGTACGAAGGCCAACTCGATCCAACCTCGCGTCAGCGTCTGCAGGACTACCTCCAGTACCAGACCACTCCAGTTACCAACGGTGTTGCTCAGACCAGCAATCCTTCGCCTCTCAGCGAAATCGATGCTCGTCAGAAGGTGATGCTGACCCAGTTGACCGCCGAGATCACTCGCGAACAGTCGCAAGCCGACGCCATCCGCGAACTCGATCCGAAGGGTGCCTTGGATAAGCTGAAGAAGGTTCGCGTAACGGTTGACGAATCGTCGATCGACGCGGTTGCCAAGAAGCAGCTGTTGGCTCGTGTCGATCGTAGCATCGAATCGATGGAAAGCTACATCGACGTTAACAAGGCTCAGATCGAACTGAACGAGCAGAACGCTGCCGTCAGTGCCGCTGTGAAGCGTGATCGTGACCTCGATCTGGAAGTCAACAACAAGTTGGCCCAGATGACCGAACAGTTCAACGAACTGATGGACCAGCAACGTTGGCAGGAAGCGGAAGTGATCGCTCGCCAGGCTCGCGAAATGGATCCGGAAAATCCGATCGTCCAAACGCTGATCTGGAAAGCAAAGTTCGCTCGCCGCACCTATCAAAACCTGGCTCTGCAGGATGATAAAGAAACGGCCGTCTGGCAGTCGCTGATGAATGTCGACCTCGCGTCGATTCCATTCGACGACAACAATCCCATGGCCTTCGGCGATCCGAAGGAATGGAAAGACATGACCGAGCGTCGCCGACGCTGGTTGGCTGAGAACTCGCAGATCTCGGAAGACGAAGTCGAGATTCGCAAGGCTCTGAAGACCAAGGTCGACGTCAAGTTCAACCGCCAGTCGCTGCAAAGCGTGATGGAAACTCTGGGCAACATGGTCGGCATCAACGTGATGCTGGATCCACGCGGCCTGGCAGCAGAAGGTATTACCTACGACACCGAAATCACCATCAACATGCAGCAGGCTGTTCGTCTGGACAGTGCTTTGAACCACATCCTTCAGCCACTGCGGTTGAGCTATGTGATTCGTGACGAGGCCCTGGTCATCACCAGCGAATCGTTCCGAAGCCGCAATGTTTATCAGAAGGTGTACAACGTCGCCGACCTGGTGCTGCCGATTCCGAACTTTGTGCCAAGCTACAACATGGGTCTTCCTGGTGCCATTAAGGCTGCCTACGAAAGCCAAGGCTTGACCGGTTCGCCAATGGGCACCCTCGGTGGTACGAGCCCAACCTCGTTGTTCGCTCAGAACCAAGACATCAACAGCAACTCGGCTCTCGCCCAGGTTCCTAACGGCTTCATCCCAGGCATGGGAAGTGGTCAGACGGTTTCGGGGCAGCCTCAAGGCAACATGGGCTTCGGTCCTGGTGGCGGTGTCGGTGGTCCTGGCGGCTTCGGTGGTGGTGTTCAGCCTGACTTCGATCAGCTGATCGAACTGATCACGACGACCGTCGAACCAGAATCTTGGGAAGAACTGGGTGGTCCAGGTTCGATCGCTCCATTCAGCACCAACTTGAGCCTGGTGGTTAGCCAGACTCAGGAAGTGCACGATCGTCTGGCCGACCTGTTGACTCAGCTCCGCCGTCTGCAGGACTTGCAGGTGACCATCGAAGTTCGCTTCATCACCTTGAACGACAACTTCTTTGAACGCGTCGGTGTGGACTTCAACTTCGAGATCCAAGACAACACCGATGGCAACCTGTCGGGTTCGCCTAGTGTGACGGTCGGTTACGACCCGAACACCGATACCGGGTTCACCTCGGACCTGGACTTGCAGTTCAACCAGGCATTGTTCCAGAACACGATTCCATCGGTTGGTGGTTTGATTGCCCCGGCTGGTGCGACCTTCGGGTTCGCGATGCTCTCCGATATCGAAGCCTACTTCTTCATGCAGGCCGCCCAGGGTGACTTGCGATCGAATGTTATGCAGGCTCCGAAGGTGACCTTGTTCAACGGTCAAACGGCCTTCGTCTCCGACACGACCCAAACCCCATTCGTTACGAGTGTGGTGCCAGTGGTCGGTGACTTTGCCGCTGCCCAGCAACCAGTCATCGTGGTTCTGAACGAAGGTACCTCGCTGAGTGTCCAAGCGGTTGTCTCGCCAGACCGTCGCTTTGTCCGCCTGACGCTGGTACCGTTCTTCAGCCGAATCGGCGACGTCGAAGAGTTCACCTTCGAGGGAACCACGACCAGCAGCACCGACTCGTCGGTCGTGGATCCTGACGATCCGAATGGTGGTTCGACCAGTGACTCGGAAGAAGAAACGACTTCGGGTACGACGATCCAGCTGCCACAGTTCTCCTTCGTGACCGTGAGCACGACGGTGAGTGTGCCGGACGGTGGTACGGTGCTTCTGGGTGGTATTAAGCGTCTAAGCGAAGAACGTCGCGAACGCGGTATTCCAGTCTTCAGCAAGCTGCCTTACATCAACCGACTGTTCAAGAACGTTGGTATCGGCCGCGAAACGCAAAGCCTGATGATGATGGTCACACCACGAATCATCATCCAAGAGGAAGAAGAAGCGAAACTCGGCTTCCCTGAGTAAGCTTTCCTCGACAACTCGATTATGACCTCCTGCCGCCGTGAACAGTCTTCGGACTCTCACGGCGGTACTTTTTTGCGCCGTGGGTAAATTTGGAATACAATATCGTCTTTCCTGGTACGAAGCGTCTAAAAGGGAGCGGTCCGGCGAAGTCGATGACGCGCCGCTCGTTTTCTCTCTCCAGATCGAAAGGCCCCACGCGTGGCAAAGTTTGTGCTATTGGTCGGGGTATTGTTCGGAATGACCGCCGTTGTGGCTGGGGCATTCGAACATGCCGTCCGCAAGATGATTATTGAAGATACAACCGGGGCCGCCGAAGTCGCTGGTGACGAGCTTTCCGATCCGGCACCCAATGCCGAAGCCGCGAAACGCCTCTCGCAGTACGAGACCGGCGTGAAATATCAGATGTACCATGGCCTGGCGATGATTGCCCTGGGGCTGGTCATGGCGTTTTCGAGCCGCGGCCAGGTGTTGGGTCTGATTACCTGCCTTGCGCTGGTGGTCGGGGTGAAGCTATTCAGCGGAACGCTCTACCTGATTTCAGCATTCGGGATGACTCAACTCGTGATGTTGGTTCCGATCGGGGGTACCATCATGATTCTGGGATGGATTCTGTTCCTGATTACCGTTCTATTGTTTGATCCATTGATCGACAAAGAAGATCTCGAAACGACGTGATTCACCAACTGCGAAAGTTCTCATGAGCCGCTTTGCCAGAATCGAACGCGAGATGCGTGGCCAGACTATTTGTTTGGCCATTGGGGTTGGTTGTCTGGCACTGTGGAGTCTGTACTGGCTGAGCGCAGTGTTGATTCCGTTTGTGTTGGCGATCTTTATCGTCAGTGGCCTGACGCCACTTCTTTCCAGTATTGAGTCACGCTTGTCGGCATCGCGATTAGTCGCAGTGCTGATCGCGTCGCTCTTGGGATTCGGTCTGGTCGTGGTGCTTTGGAGTATCATCTGGGTTTCCGTCGCCGAACTGAAAGAAGACGCCCCGAAGTATGTCCAAGGGGCACAAGCGTGGAGCGATTGGTTTCCGGCCTGGGTACGCAATCCCGACCAGATGTTCGAGGGCTGGGCTTTCAACTCCCCGGCAGAAGAACCCCCCGCCGAAATTGCTGATGCCGCCACGCCGGTTGCTGGTTCGCTGGAACAACAGACAGGCAAGAACCACTACTTCTCGCAACTGTTCGACAACGTCATCAAAGCAAAGCTCGACGAAATCGCCGCGTCGCTTGGCTATGTCTTTCAAACCGGAACGATGGTAGTGATCTTTGTGTTCTTCCTGCTGCTGGGAAGTTCGCAGGCCTCGCTGCCGATGGAAACCTGGAAAGAGATCGACTCGAAGATTCGCGAATACATCATTACCAAGTCGCTGATTTCATTCTTCACAGCGCTCGCGTTCGGTTTCGTGCTATGGATCTTCGGAATCCCCCTGGCTGCCGTGTTTGCGTTGTTGGCATTCCTGTTTAACTTCATCCCTAATATCGGTCCAATCATTGCCTGCTTGTTGCCGATTCCGTTGATCGTTTTCGATCCAGACTTGGCCGTCTGGAAGATGGTGACGGTAACCTTTCTGGCTTCTACGGTTCAGGTGGTCAGCGGTAATGTGATTGAACCGCGCATGATGGGTGAATCATTCGACGTCCATCCCATCGCGGTGCTGCTGGCGTTGATGTTCTGGTCGTTGATCTGGGGCATGATCGGAATGTTCTTGGCGGTGCCGATGACGGCCGTGATGAAGATTCTGTTCGCCAAGTTCGAGATGACCAAACCTCTGGCCGATTTGTTGGCAGGCAGAATCGATGGGCTGAGCTTTAAGAATTTCGGCTTCAGCGCGTCGATGGATACGGGAGAAGAAGGCGAAGGCAAGAAGGCCTAAAAAAGAACGAGGTTCGAGGTGCGTTGCTACTTTACCAGATTCCAAAAGCAAATCTGGCAGAGGGGCTAGACCTGAACCACGATCATTTGGCGGATCTGCTTACCCGCAGAATCATATGCCAACAAGATGTCTGAGATCAGGCGAGTGATTATTCCTCGCCATCGAGTCGATAAGCGACTTCGTCATCTTCTTCCAGATGACAGCCACATTTCTCACAACTCACATGCCCCAGGATATCTTTCGAGCCCTGGACAATACCGGCGCAGTGGGTGCAGCGGTACATCAGTGCATAACAAATCGAATCAGTGTCGATTTGAACGCCATTCAATTTCACAATCATTGGGAAGCCTCATTTCGTTACTGGCAGGCGAAGGGGCCTCAATTGCCGAGCCTGGATTACTTGATAGACGATTCGCTCGGAATGAAGGTTTCTTGGAGACAACTTTTGACAACGTTAGGTGAAATTTGCGGATTCGTACAGGAACGCTACCAGAACGCTATCGCCTGACCGTTAAAGAGCCCTCACCGGGGTGGCAATAGCGAACAGACAAGTGCCAGACCCGCATTCGTTTCCCCACGAAGATGGTAGGCCGTTTGCTGCCGTCACGTTTCGCTGGGCAGCAAGTTAGCTGCATATGTCGTAACGCGCCGAAAGGTTTTACTTCTTCTGGTGAGAAAAACGGAGAATCTTCAAGTGCCGAGCAGTCAGGAAGAGAGATGGACGCCACGCGACGAGATGGGAGCGAGTCGATCGATTTAGTGGTGAAGCGATTCCCACGCATGGATTAACAATTCAGCGGCGCGGTCGACTTCTTCTTCCGAAGTATACCACCCTAAACTTAGGCGAATCGTGCCTTCTTTGTCTTCGTCTGGCACTCCCATCGCCTGAAGCACCGGCGAACAATTGGTGCCGCCGACCGATCCACTGGCGGACGTTGCCGCACAAATTTCAGGGACGCGCCGCAGAAGTTGCTGGGCGGAAACGTGGGGAAAGTTAATGCAGAGCGTGTTCGGGATTCGCTGGACCGCGGCACCGTGAACGATCACGCGATCTGATATCGATGTCATTAATTTCTGTGTCAACTGTTTGCACAGCGATGATAATTTTTCAGCCGATGCATCCAGACTTCGGCCAACCAGGTTGGCGGCCTTGCCCATACCGACCCAGGCCATGACATTCTCGCAGCCAGATCGCAGACCGTGTTCTCCTCCGGAACCATGGATCAAAGGATTGAGCGTGACCCCTTCGCCCACAAAAAGAGCTGCCGCTCCCTTCGGCCCATAGAACTTGTGCGCTGACAAGCTCAAGAGATCGACGCCCAGTTGGTTGGGGTTTACTGGAATCTTGCCTGCTGCCTGGCATGCATCGGTATGCAGCAGAACATCTTTCTGCTGGCAGACTTCGGCCAACTGGCTGATCGGTTGAATCACGCCAGTTTCGTCGTTGGCCAGCATGATCGAAACCAGGCGTGTCTCGGGACGAAGGACTCTCGCCAGCTCTTCGGGGTTCACGACTCCATGTCGATCGACATCGACCACACTCACTTCACAGCCCAGCGTACGGCAGAACTGAGCCGTTTGAGCCACGGCGGGATGCTCGACAGCGGATACCACGATGTGACATGGTTTCTCTTGCTGCAGATAAGTCGCCGCGACCCCTTTGATGGCGAGGTTGCAGCTTTCGGTGCCTGATCCGCAGAAGACGATTTCGTCGGAAGTTACCCCCAGAAGATGGGCGACCTGCCCGCGTGCATCTTCAAGCGATTCCTCGATGGCCCGACTCTGGGCATACAAACCGTCCGGCCCAGCGAAGAATTCTGCCATGAAGGGAAGCATCGCTTCCTGGACACTGGGAGCGATGGGCGTTGTCGAGTTGTAATCGAGAAAGATCGACTTCATTACACTTTGGGGAGGGTGCCCTGGAACCCAAACTCGGTATACGCCTTCGGAAGGACGATCGCGGTGATCTTGATATAGCTGATGGACGCAAATGGAATGATCGCCTGGCGAGCCCCGATCGCGTCTGGTGTTTGTCGCTGGACAACCATCATGGCATCGTCGTAAACGAAGCCGACGAAAGGAATTGACTCATTCAACACCGTCATCACGACCCCCTTTTGCGGCATATCTTTTGGCCATCGCTGAAGGAGATCGAGCCAGATATTTTTCGCGGGTTCCAAGAATGCACCTCAGCAAAAGGGCGTGGGTTTGGGACGAATCGAGACGCCTGTGTAGCTAAATGTCGGAGGGTTAAAGATTACGTTTGCAATAAACTTTCCGCTGCCCTTCAATCCGAAATGGTTGGAGAATCCTGTAAAACCGTTAATTGAAGAGGGTTTGCGTCGCAGGCCCTGTGGCGACAAAGTACTCGACATTCGCCTTTAAATGGGTGATACTAGACATTGGCCATGCACCTGAAAAATACTCTCGTCAGTGACTTCTCACGCTTTAAGGATTTCCGGACATGATCATCCGCCGACACGGCTTCACGCTGGTGGAATTGCTAGTCGTGATTGCCATTATTGGCATCTTGGCAGGTTTGTTGTTGCCAGCCGTTCAAATGGCTCGGGAATCTGCCCGGCGAACTCAGTGCATGAACAACCTGCGGCAGATCGCCACCGCAACCGTCAACCGCGCCACGAAGCATCCTCGAACCGAGATGCCACCAAGCATGGCTTGGAATCGTTCGGTTCCGACTAGCTCTCGTAGTGGTTATGCCGCAGGCAACATCATGAATTGGCCCGTTGGCATGTTGGATGAACTTGGTCAGGGTGGTTTGAAGGAAGCCTATCAGGCAGGCACGGTCACTGGTACTTCCTACAACCCAGCGGAACTGTCGGGCAAGGTTATCTCGACGTTTGTCTGCCCAAGCGACCCGGTTGATCCTGCCGAGTTGAACCCTGTCAGCTACTATCCCAACGGCGGCTATCACAATGTTTACACCGCTTCGCCACGTGACTTGCCGGCCAATGGTGCCTGGAGCGATAAGTCGAACCTGTCAGGTCAGCCAGAGGTAGGCGTGAATTATGGCAACATTAAAGATGGTGCCTCACAGACCATACTGATGACGGAACGCATACGTATCCCTGCATTCGGTGGTGCGGGTACCAACTGGCACGTTGTCGAAGTGATTGCCGCCGACTTGCTGAATGAAAACGGCGCCTCTTCGCTATGGAATGGCTCGATGTCCTCCAGCAGTCCGATTTCGACGGTCCAGCCGATAGATCTGGTCATCTACGACTACGGTGGTGCTGGGCGCACGGAAGGTGCTTATCTTCCGTCCAGCAACCACGGCGACTCGTTCCTTGTTTCGTACATCGACGGATCTGTTGTGACGATGTCGAACGAAATGGCTCAGAACGTTTATGCCCGTCTGCTCACCAGCGATGGCAACGATGCCCGTCTTGCCGGTGATGGTGCGCCATACTACAGCCACGGCAACGCATCCTGCAAGCCAGCAGGTAATTTCCAGGCGACCCCGCTCAGCGGAACCGACTACAACTTCTAGTCGAATCGGCCAGACGCCAGTCCAAGTCAAATCGTTCCAAGAGATCCTTCCCATGCGGAGGGATCTCTTTTTCTTTTAAGGAAAGCAAGAGCGTGATCGATCCGGAACTGATGGAGCAATTTGACCTGCCCGCCTTTCATCAGATGTACATGCAAATGGCCCTCCAACAGGCCGATATGGCGGCGCGGGCAGAAGAAGTTCCTGTCGGCGCGGTGATCATCCGCGAAGGCTCGGTGATCGCCGCCGCTCATAATCAACGCGAGATGCTTCGCGATCCAACGGCACATGCCGAGATGATCGCTATTACCCAGGCCGCCGAAGCCGTCGGAGGTTGGCGGCTGGAAGATTGCATTCTTTACGTCACACTCGAACCCTGTCCGATGTGCGCAGGGGCGATCGTTCAGGCTCGCATTCCGGTCGTCGTGTATGGGGCCCGCGATCAGAAGGCAGGGGCGGTCGATTCGCTATATAACCTGCTGAACGACAACCGATTGAATCACCGTTGCGAGGTCGTTTCTGGTGTACTGCAAGAACGCTGCGGCCAGGTCCTGACCGACTTCTTCCGAAAACGCCGGGCCGAAGGAAAGAAGTAACGCCTGGCTTTATGCCTGCGGCTTGTTCTGTTCCAGGTCGTCCAGCAGCGAAGGCCGCGACGGAAGATACCCGAGCCGGTTCAACTGCGTGATGAAGTTCGTCCGGCACAAGATTCGCCAACGTGTCGGGTCTGGGTGCTGAACCAAGACTGCGTCGATGTCAGGCATTCGCTCGGCAATCTGATCAGGACGATCGCACAGCCAAAGAACCCAGTCACCCGCTTTGCCCAAGTTCGACGACCCGCGTGGACGACCCTGCTGATAGATCCCCAGCGAGTTGGCAATTTCAGAAAGGCTGACCTCGACCCCATCTTGCGGGAAGAGAACGGCCATCGCATCTTGGCCCCAGACCTCGTGGACGTTGCCGACGAGCTTCTCGATGTCGGCGACATGCAGTACCTTGGCCCGCGATGCTTCGTGCGAGAATTCGCCCTGGCAGTGGCTTTCCCAGGTCTCCATGGCAACACGCGAAGAATCGAGAACGATCCCCACGTCGCGATGCCGCGCAAGTCTTCGGAGCAGCTCTGTCGGCGAAGGAACGTTGCCGACCGCATCAACCAGGTGATAAGCGTCACCAATCTCTTGGGCATAGAACGTGGCGAACTTCCGTCGAACCAGATCTTCAAACACCCATGTTCGCAAGGGCGCGTCGGGGGCGTCGCTTCCGCCTTCGATGGATACACGGAACTGCGTTTTTCCGGCAACAAAGGTATCGCCGTCATAGATGGTGGCGTACGGAACGTTCACACCGTTCAAGTGCGATCCATTCTGACTGTGCAGATCGCGAAGCGTGCATTTCTTGTCGGCGCATTCGAGCGAAAAATGAACACCCGAAATGAAAGCGTCACCAACAACGGTGACGTCGGTCATTTGATTGCGTCCGACAATCACTGTTTGCCCCGGCAGCAGCCAAACTTGTCGCTGGCCGGTCGCATCGTGGAACGTCACGTTCAGTCGATGGATATGAATCGATTCATTGCCAGGTGTCACTTCAACTGGACGAGGCCGATACGACGCGACTTCGTGCTGAGTAACATGCGCGATCGATTCGGTCTTCTCGTATTCTTCCGCCGGGGCCACGGGCGGTTCCTCTTCCACGCGATCGAGCGACTTGGGACTCGACGATTCGGGATCAGACGGAACCCGAGCATGCCGCAGCGGGTCGACGACCGTGGTATGAATTTCACCGTCGAAGCGGATTTGAAATTCAGAGCTGCCGGCGCGGATAATATCGCGGTCGTGCAGTTCGACCAGGTTCGCCCGGATACCGTTGACGTAGGTGCCATTGGTGCTGTTCAAATCTCGCAAGCGGCATCGATCTTGATCGCAAAGAATTGCGAAGTGCAAGCCCGACATCGTGCGGTCGAGCGGGATCGATAGGTCAGCGTTCGCCTGGCGGCCAACACGCACGACGGAGCCTTCCGTTGCCGTTGTTACCTCTCCCTGAGCAGGACCTTGCTGCACGGTCAGATAGGCTCGCATGGCGGAATGAACTCTCTCGCAGATTGTCTTGGGATCACCAACGTTTCCTGGCGAACTGATCGTCCTCGAAGCTCGAAACGCCGGGATTTCAGCAAACCGGCATCCGATTCTGAGAGTATAGCTACGAGAGCCTTCTGACTACACCTTCGGCCGGGTTGAAACCACGAAAAAGACGAGGCCGTGAAGGGAGACCTCGTGCAAGTTTGCTTGGGGTGGCTTATTTCGCCGCAGCCGACTTCGCTTCTTTTAGCTGCTGGGCTTCGGGCATCTGCTTATAGAACGGATCGAGCGGGTAGCATCCCGAGACGATCCCGTTACGTGGTGCCGATGTGCAATCGCTAAACGTGCGACAGATCTTTTTGCGGGCCATGGTGCCTTCTTCCAGCGTTGCCTGGGGAAGCTCCGGCAGCGACAACACCATGCGTCCCAAGCCAACACTGTCGACCCAGCCTGCGCGAACGACGGCCTGAGAAACGTGCGGAAGGTATTCCTGCAGATAGGTATATCCGGTACCAACTATCATCATTTCCGGCACGGCCCTCTTCACGTCGCGAACCGCTTCGATCTGACGAACGACACCGACCAATGGATCTTCCGGTGGTGGATAGCCGTCGCTTGGCGGGAAGATCGCCGGGCGTTGGATGTGGGGATTGTAGTAGGGACTGCCTGCTGAAAGATTCACCGAGAAGACGCCTGCGTCGTGCAGCAAGCGGATCAAGCGAATCGGTTCGTCGAGATCCATTTCCAGCGGGTTCTCGGGATTCACCCCGAACCCAAACTGATACGGCAGCAGGTCATCGAAGTTGACCGGCTCGCCTGCTTCTAGGCCCGCATGGAAAGGAATCATGTCGAACACACTCAGGCGAACGCCAATCTGCAGGCCAGGGCATTCCTGCTGAATGCGACGAATGATCGTCAGCAGAAGTCGCGTGCGTCCTTCAAAGTCGCCGCCGAACTCACCTTCGCGAGTACGGGCACTCAAAAACTCGTGCAGCAAATAGCCGTGGCAGCTCTTCACGTCGACGAAGTGGAAGCCGAGCTGCTGGGCGATCTTGGCCGACTGAACGTAGTTATCGATCAGTTCGTGAAGCTGTTCGTCGGTCCAAATCGCACTGTCATCGTCGGCATCGATTCCGACACGGCTGTCAAGGATTGGATGGTGGAAGGCGATCCGCGGCTCGGCAACCGTTTTCACATTCGGTCGGCTGAAACGGCCAGAGTGTGTTAGTTGCAGGCCGATCATCAAATCGGAAGGCTCGCCGATTTCATCGCGATGCGTGTTGACTAACGCGTCGTACAGCTTCTCAAGGCCGAAGCGATTCGACTCGGTACCCAGGGTTTGATTCGGATTGGCTCGACCATCGGCCTGAACGGCAGCTGCTTCGCCACCCCAGATCAGCTTCGCACCACTGCGACCGAAGTTCTCCCAGCGGCGGATTGTCAGTTCGGAAGGGGAGCCATCCCGATTTGCGTCCCAGCCTTCCATCGGGTGAATACACCAGCGGTTGCCCATGGTGAATCCGCCAGCTTCCAGCGATTCGGCCATCGGCGAACCAGCTTCCCGGGTGAGGATCTCGTCATCGCAGGGCAAACTCAAACCCAGCTCGGACAGGCGGTCTCGGAACGTTTCGACCGTTTTCAACTGGGCGACTTTAACGAAGCGATTACTCATTCAATACTCACGAGGTAGAGGCAGGACGAAGCTCGGAAAAGGCAAGGACGAATTTCTTTTGTTCGCCGGTAACAAACTGAACGGTCGCGGTGCGTTTCGCCCCTTCGCCGCTCATCGAAACGATCTTGCCCAATCCGTAAGTCGGATGCAGTACCGCCATCGATTGATGAAATTTGTCGGGGTTCAGCTTAGGGCGAGCCGACCCAGGGCCTTTCACCATATCGGCCGCGGTCATCAGCATTTTAGACGGAAGCGAGTCTGGTACGCTTGGCACGTCTTCCGAAAAATCGCCCGATTCGCAAGTCTGGTCAAAGTCGTCCTCAGGAATCTCGTGGACATCTTCCCAGTCTTGGGTGGGGGGCGTGTACCGGCCAAGGGCAGCCTGGAAGTCCATCTCCTCGCGAGGCAACTCGAACAGAAACTTGCTGGGGACTGTCATCATGCGGCGACCTCGGAAGTCGCGTTGGTTCGCCGTGCTCAGCTCGAGTTCTTCCTGGGCTCGCGTAATGCCGACGAACATCAAGCGGCGTTCTTCTTCCAGTTGCGCGTCGGAATCTTTCGAGCGTTCATGCGGGAGTAGTCCCTCTTCGATCGCCACCATGAAGACCCACGGAAACTCGAGGCCTTTCGCCGCGTGCAGCGTCATCATTGTGACTCGGTCGAGTTCCGTATCGAACTGGTCGGTTTCGTTAACGAGTGCTTTGTCTTCAAGATAACGCTCGAGCGTGCCATCTTCGGGATGTTGGTAGTCGAATTCCCGAGCCGACGAAAGAAGTTCGTCGATGTTTTCCAATCGCGACACATCCTCTTCATCGTCCGAGTTTTCGTACTGAGCCCGATAACCCGTTTCGGTGAGCACCGCTCCGAGAATGTCTTCAACCGGTTCGTTGATCTTCAGCGAGATTCGATCGAACAAGGCGACAAACTTGGCGACCGCCACGGCGGCTCGCTTGTTCAGCGAATCGATCATGCCTGCTTCACGGGCCGCGTCCATCATCGAGATGCCATGGTCCAACGCATGGACCTGAAGCTTGAGGATCGTCGATTTACCTATGCCGCGTGTCGGCGTGTTCACCACTCGCGTGAAGGCCACATCGTCGCGCGGATTGTTGATCAGCATGGCGTAGGCAAGCACGTCCTTGATTTCTTTTCGTTGATAGAACTCGACCCCGCTCACGATCATGTACGGAATGCCTTGCTGTCGCAGAGCCTCTTCGTAAGAACGTGAAAGAGCGTTCACTCGATAGAAGATCGCGAAATCTCGCGGGCGTCGTTTGCCCTGGGCAACCTGGGTGGCGATTCGCGTGGCGATCGCGTGCGATTCTTCGTGACTGTTGGTATACGTCAGCAAGCGGACCGGTTGGCCTGCGGGGCGTTCGGTAAAAAGCGACTTCTTCTTCCGGCGTTTGTTGTGTTCGATCAAGTGATCGGCGACCGTCAGAATGTTCGGTGTACTACGGAAGTTCTGTTCCAGCCGCACGACTTTGACATGCTCAAAGTCTTTCTCGAATCCGAGGATGTTGTTGAGGTTCGCCCCACGCCAGCCATAGATCGATTGGTCAGGGTCGCCCGTCACACCGAGGTTGGGATATTGCTGCGAGAGCGATCGAACCAACAGATACTGGACCAGGTTCGTGTCCTGGTATTCGTCGACCAGGATATAGCGGAAACGCTCATCGAGGGCCGCGCGAAGTTCGGGATTCTCTTGCAACATCTGGGCGACCAGCATCAGCATGTCGTCGAAGTCGACGGCATTGGCAGCACGGAGTTGCCGTTGATATTCCGGGTAGACGTCGCGCACGATCGAACTGATCGCGTTGGCGGAATTCGCTTCGTACCGCTCGGGCAGAATCATGTTGTTCTTCGCCCAACTGATCGCTTTGGCAATCTTCTCTGGCGTGGCGTGCGAAGTCGAAATCTCTTCCTTCTGCAGCGATCGTTTCAAGATCTGGATCGAGTCCGAGGTGTCGTAGATCGTGTAGTTTGGTTCGAGCCCGACGAGGTTCGAGTAGGCCCGTAGCAAGCGTGCGCAGAAGCGGTGAAACGTACTGACCCAGACGGTACTGTCCGGATTTAAACGCTCGACCCGCGACCGCATTTCTTCGGCGGCTTTGTTCGTGAACGTGAGCGCGACGATCTGTGATGAATAGACCCCGTTTCGCAGCATATTGGCAATGCGATGCGTCACAACACGGGTCTTACCACTGCCAGGGCCAGCGAGAACGAGAAGGGGCCCGTCGATGTGGGCCACGGCCTCGCGCTGAGGAGCCGTCAGGCCATCAAAAAGGTAATCGGTCATCCATCAACCTGTGAAACGCGATGCTAGCGAGACGCCTTAATTTAGGTTCGCTAGCACCGTTGGCGTAGTTTCCGTAAATTTTTCCGAAACTGGTATTCAATTCTAAAGAAATGAGTATAGTAAACCCCACGGCGAAACGAGACCCTCGGCGCAGACCCTGAAATGAGATTCGGGGGTCGAGGCTTCGCTGACCAACGCAGCTCTAGGGACGAGCAGCGAACACTTCACTTTTACATCTTGCGATAGGGAGGGAACCCATGCCACGTATTCCTCTGAATGCGGCGGACCAACAACACGATGACCTGTTGGCAAAGCTGGAAATGAGTACTGCGGAAATCGGTCTGACCGTCCGTACTACAAATTGCCTTGAGGAAAAGGGCATCTTCACCGTTCGCGATCTGCTTAATTGCACACCCGCCGATCTGTTGAGTATCTCCAACTTCGGCGAAAAGACCCTCGACGAGGTCTACGCGGCGCTGGAAGGCGTCGGGTTCTATCGTCATACCCGTCAACTGGCTCGCGCAACGGCCGCTGCTGTTTAACGAGTACCTACCTGGTTGCCTCCTTGGGCAACATGGCACTTCCGCCTGGCGCTTAGGGCTCGGAAGGCTTGCCAATCTGAAAACAGCGAACGGGTCCCCCCCGCGTTCCCGTTTCGCGAACCAGCAAATATCCACCGCTCAGCGCGGGCAACGCCCGAACGATGTCGTTGCTCGCGCGAAAGCGGCTGATCTCGCTGAACTTCTTCGGCTCGGGACGAAACAGGATCGCAGTTCCTTCGTTCGTCACCGCAATCAGTTTGCCATCGGCATACAGCAAATGGGCTGTGCCTAGATTGCTCTCTTGCCACATCACCTTGCCGGTCGCCAGTTCGACGCAGCGGAGTTCCGGCCGACCGAGGTCTTCTCGGCCATGGATTCCATACAAGTAACCATCGACCAGGACCGGTGTGTTATACTGGCTCGAAAGTGTGTCGTCGTTTTCCCAGATCGGTTTGAACTGGTTCTTGTCCAGCTCGACTAACTTCGCACCGACGCCATAGCTGGAAGTCACGAACAGTTTGTCGCCACTGACGATCGGTGTCGCGGCGTTCACGGTCGGTCCCCGGGCACCAAATGGAAAGCCATACAAAACGCTGCCCGTAAACGGATCGACCACAACTGTTTGCATCCGCGTGACAAAAACGGCATAAGGTCGACCTGCGATCGACGCCATGACCGGTGACGAATAGCTGGCCGCATCGTCGGTTGCTCTCCATTGGAACTGGCCATCGGCAAGTCTCACCGCGACAATCCCGGCACCATTACGGCCGCCGACATTTACCATCACGGTTTTATCATAAACGATCGGCGTACTGCCAAAGCCAAAGTAACCATCCGGAGCTCCGAACTGCCCGGCCAGGTCGACTTCCCACTTCAGTTTGCCCGATTGACGATCAACGCTCCGCAAGATGCCTGCCGCACCAAACACGATGACTGAATCTTCCGTCACGACAGGCACACAGCGTGGTCCATCGTCCGGATTGATCGAAGGCTGATACGAGGCCCGCATATCGCGAGCCCAGATTTTCTTGCCCGTTTTCAGTTCGACCGCTTCCAGTAATTCCGAGGCCGCCTCGCGATGAAAAAGGTAAACCACACCATCTGAGATTGCCGGTCCAGCGTAGCCGGTGCCTAGATTGCGTTTCCAAACCTCTTGCGGACCACGATCGGGCCATTCGTCTAGCAGGCTTTCGTCCTGGGCGTGACCATTTCGGTCAGGGCCTAGAATTTGCGGCCAATCCCCCGCGCGAGCGACATCTGCCAGGGGAAGCAGGCAAAGGATGGTGCTCAGAAGTTTCCAACAGAATCGAGGGGTTTTCATGAGAGAATCCTGGGGGGCGTTGGTGCCGCGAAGTGCCGAATTCATTTATATTTAGCATGGTATCGCGCCAGCCCGGTCGAGGCCAATCGGCCGGGATCGAGGGGAAGTGCATTTTTGGTTGGTTGGAATCGTCCTTTGCGGCGGATAGTCTGAAAACGCTGTATGCCACGCTGGTTTCGCATCTGGGAAAAGAAACGCGGTTCGCGCCGTACGGTCTCGCGCGTCGTCGCGACCGTGGGCGAGACGTTTTTCTTTTCGGCGCTCTTCTTTTTCGGCGTGATCTTCACGGCGATGACGGTGGCGTCGACGGTGCTGCAAACCTGGCCGATCCGCTCGATGTTCCCGGAAGTCGCTTACGTCGAAGGGGAATGCACCATTCTGGAAACCCGCGTCGTGGTGACCGGAACCGACGAGTACCCACACTACGAACCAGAAGCCCTCGTTCAGTTGGAACTGCCTGATCGCCAGTTCCGGGCATGGACACTGCGTCGCTCCCCAATCAGCTACACCACGCAGCAAGCAGGCTGGGACCGACTCAACGGCTACGAGCCTGGCTGGATCTATCCTTGCTGGTACGATCCCGACAGCCCAGGACAAAGCCTGGTGCTTGAGCGAACGCCTGCCTACGGCTTGTGGGTCATCTTCCTGGTGCTTAACTCATTCATCGTGATTGGCGGGATCGGTTTGATTTATACGCTGCTGTTGATGGGGACTTCGGTCGAACGTCGCAGCGCGATTGCCAATAAAGCGAAGACGATCGAACTGCTGAAGGACTCGATGCCTTCCGCCAACTTTCCATCGATCCCCAACGATGCAAACCTGACTAACAGCCCTGGGGTGCGATTGGCGTTTCGCTTGCCGATTGAAGTCTCACCAGGTTGGTGGCTGCTGGCGACGTTGATCTTCAGTCTGCTTTGGAGCGGCATGGCAGGCGTCTTTTTTATCGCCGCGCTGGGCAAGCACCTTTCCGGGAAGCCGGATTGGCTGCTGACCATAATCTCACTTCCGACCATCGGTATTGCATTGGCGGCAATCTATCAGTTTCTGCATGAGGTCACCGCGCACACACGAGTTGGCCCGACCGGTTTGGAAATTTCGAGCCATCCCCTTTATCCTGGTAAAGAGTACCGCGTCTTCGTGACGCAAGCCGGAAAGATGAAGGTCAAGCGTTTGCGGATCATGTTGATCTGCGAAGAAGCCGCGACCTTCCTGCAGGGGACGGACGTCCGTAGCGAGTCGCGACGAGTGATCGACCAGATGGTTGCCACCGCGCGCGGATTTGAGATTAAACCAGGGATGCCTTTCGAGGCGGACTATCAGCTGAAAGTCCCGGAAGGTTCAATGCATAGCTTCAAGTCGGATCACAACGCGATTCATTGGAAGCTGCTCGTGCAGATCGATGCCGAGCAGATGCCTCAATTGACGCGCAGTTTTCCGATTGTCGTTTACCCGGCAGAATTGGAGCTGGCCCGATGACCGAACCGAAAATCGAAATCACGCTCGATCGGCCCAGTCGTGCTTACTTGCCGGACGAGGAACTGGTGGCCAGCTTCGAGATCAGTGGCATTCGACCTGCGGATGTGCAAGCGATCGAAGCGTCGGTGCTTTGGTACACCGAAGGAACCGGCGAAGAAGATCTCGCCACGCACGACTTCCGTCGCCTGCTTCCACTTGATCGGAACGACGCCGACCTGACCAAGAAGCGAAAGTTTCAGACACGCTTGCCGCGCAGCCCGCTTTCGTATCAAGGGCTGATCGTCAAGATTCGCTGGGCGATTCGGGTCCGCGTTTTCATGCAGCAGGGAAGGGAATACATGGCAGAAGTTCCCTTCCGTTTGGGCGAACTCGAACCGGTCGTCCCGGCTCAAACGCAGCGATCTGGAAGGAACCGTGCCGATGATGCAGCGTAATCCGTTTTCAACGCGATTCACTCGCCCCGGCAGCCTGCCGTTTCTGTTTCCCAAGGGAAGCTCGATCGATCGATTGGTGGCTCGATTTGAAGCGACCGGGTACCAAGGAGCAATCGTCGGTCCACATGGCAGCGGCAAGTCGACCCTGCTCGAAACGCTGCATTTGCGGTGGTCGAAAATGGGCATCACCGAGCAACGTGTCCGACTGACAGCATCGCAAAAGTGCCAGACGATCGAATGGAATACGCTTGGGCCTGATTCGATCCTGGTGATCGATGGCTTCGAGCAGCTATCGTTCTGGCGGCAACGATGGATCCGCTGGCGCTGTCGGCGACAACGTTCGCGATTGCTGGTGACATGCCACGCACCCTGTGGGATTTCGGTCGTACTGCGTACGCAAGCCGATTGGGAACTGGCTCGAACGCTGGCAGGCGTACTACTGGAAAGGGACGCAACGGCTTACGAAAACGAGTTGCGCAAGATCTGGGACGAGCAGCCCGGCGATATTCGGGCCTATTTCTTCCGGTTGTATCACTGGTGCGAGTCACAACGAATCTATCAGCCGATGGGCGATAGCTATCCCCCGCAAAGTTTGCCTGTCTGAAACGGATTGGCTGATCGCTATCTGCTTCGTGCTTGCGATTTCTTCGCCAGATAATCCCGAAGGCGACCTCTCGTGTCGAACTTGGGTAAATCTACTGGATTTTTCCTGTTCTGGCTCATGGCTGTGATCTATTCTTCACCGTCCCATTTAGTCAACACGAGGCAGGAAGCCCGAATTTGGAGGATCGACGGACCGACGACCTGATGCGTTTCCAACCGGAAGGATCGTTCCCGGATGACTGCTTCGCCACTCAAAACCGTATTCACCTGGCTGGTATGCGGGCTGCTTGCCTTCAATAACCCTGGCACCGTCCAAGCTTGCTGGCTGACCGACTGGATGTGGGGCACGAGCGAGGAATATCCTGTCGCTCCACCGGTCATCACGACGAACTACCCGGTTTATCCAGCAACCGTTCAGGCCAACTACCAGCCATCGGTCGTTGGTTCGTGCCCGCCACCTGCTGGCGTGACCACGGCCGGTTATGCACCGCAAATGAACTACAACTCGCAGTATCTGCGGGTTCCTACGACCGTCTATCGCCCGGTTCCTGTTTATCAAAACAACTCGGCCGGTGTGCCAGTTGTTGGATATCAGGGCTGCACCACGACTCGCTACCAGGTCCAACGCACGCCAGCTCCTGGCTATGCTGCTGCCCCGGTCGGTTCAAGCTGTGGTTGTGCTTCGGCAGGCTATAACGCTCCGGTTGCTCCGGCACCGGGCGCGACGATCACCCAGCCAGCTCCAGGCAACTGGGTGCCACGCACCGATCAGCAGGTTCCGCAAACTTACGCTCCGCCGCAGACCTACCAGCCGCAACCGCAGCCTCAGGTCATCCAGCAGCCTGCTCCAACGACTCCGTCGTATGGTGCTGGCGGTTCGCTCTACTCGGAGCCGCCTCCGTCGACGGTTCCTGGTCCTTCGCGTTTCAACTTGGGTCCTACGACTCAGCCACAAACGACCGATCCGGCCAACAATCGGCCTTCGCTGCGACCTGAAATGGAAGGTCCGGCACTGAACAGCTCGAGCGGTGCTTCGTATCAGGCTCCGGCAACTACCATGCCGCCGGTCAACCGCTACATTCCTCAGGGAGTCACCAGCCAGCGGCCAACCGCGACGACGGCAACACCTTCGTCGACGGCCCCGGCAGGCAGCGGTAACTATCAGGTGACTCCAGTGACACCGATTCCAGACCCACAGTTCTCGACTTCCGGACCAAGCAACGAGGCACCTCGCCTGCTTGATCCTCGCGACAAGACGGCTGGTCTCGATCTGCGTGGTACGATCATCCCGGTCGGTTACGAAATGGCTTCGCAGCCTCCACGTAACTCGTATCGTCTGCCAACCGCTTCGATCCAGTCGAACAACGACGGCTGGCACTCGAAGGGCAAATAACGCCGTGCGATGACGAACAGTCTCGCATGTGAGGGGCCTCGAATGAGGCCCCTTTTTTTATGCGCTAGTCGGGGGAGTTGATCGAAACGAATGGCAACCGGTACGCTGGAAGCGGACACCCGTTTATCTTCGAGTCGCAATCGCCATGAACAATGCACAAATCGCCGCCAAGTTTGAAATGTTGGCGGACCTGTTGGAATTCCAGGGAGCCAACTCCTTTCGTATTCGAGCCTACCGCAATGCGGCTCGCACGATTGAAAGCCTCTCGCAGCAGATCAGCGACATCATCGAAGATGGTTCGCAGAAACTGACCGACCTGGAAGGCATTGGCAAAGATCTCGCCGAGAAGTGCCAGGGGTTGGTCGAGACCGGCAAGCTTCCGCAGCTGGAAGAATTGCAAAAGAAGATTCCTCAGTCGGTGCTCGCCATGCTGCGGATCCCAGGGCTGGGGCCGAAGAAGGCGGCGGTTATCTACAAAGAACTCGGTATCGCTACGCTCGACGAACTCAAGCAGGCCTGCATCGAAGAGCGAGTCCGCGCGTTAAAAGGCTTCGGAGCGAAGACCGAGCAGACGATCCTCAATGGCATCGACCTCGCCGCGACCGCCGAAGACCGCGTCTTCTGGGCTCGCGCCGATCAACTCGTACAAAGACTGCGAAAGCACTTGGAAAGTGTGGACGGGGTCGAGCAGCTAAGCTTCGCCGGAAGTTATCGTCGTGGTAAAGAGACCGTCGGCGATATCGATATTCTGACGGTCGCTGACTCGCCGACTGCGGCGATGGATCGACTGGGCGAGTTCCCTGATCTCGACGAAGTGATTGCCCGCGGCGAAACGAAGATGTCGATCCGCCTGGTCAATAACATGCAGGTCGATCTGCGTGTGGTACCAGCCAAGAGCTATGGTGCCGCACTGCAGTACTTCACCGGATCGAAAGAACACAACGTCAAAGTGCGTGGCATTGCCAAGCAGTTGGGGATGAAGATCAACGAGTACGGCGTCTTCAAAATTGAAGAGGACGGCAGCGAGACCTACCTGGCTGGCGAAACTGAGAAAGACGTTTACGCCGCGCTTGACTTGCCTTGGTTTCCGCCGGAACTACGAGAGAACCGCGAAGAATTTAAGCTGGCTGAGACAGGCTTTCCAGAATTGATCACCGTGGAAGACATCGTCGGCGATATGCATATGCATACCGACGCAACTGACGGGCTAAACACCCTGGAAGAGATGATCGAGGCCGCGATCGCCAAGGGGTACCAGTACATCGCGATCACCGATCACTCGAAACGTGTCAGCATGGCGAATGGTTTGGACGCCGAGCGCCTTTTAGCCCAGTGGAAAGAAATCGACAAGCTACGCAGCAAGTACGAAGGGAAGATCGAAGTCCTCAAAGGGCTGGAATGCGACATCCTCGAACAGGGCGGCATGGATTTGCCAGATGAAGTGCTGGAGCAGGGGGATTGGATCATCGCCAGCGTCCACTATGGCCAGAACCAGCCAAAGCAGCAGATTACCGATCGGATTATCGGGGCTCTCGAAAATCCCAATATTGCCATCGTCGCTCATCCGACCGGACGTCTGATCAACAAACGCGAAGCGTACGAAGTGGATCTCGAGGCGGTGTTCCAATGCGCGAAAGAGAATCGCAAGTTCGTTGAGCTGAACGCGAACCCGGCCCGGCTCGATCTGAACGATATTCAATGCCACGCCGCCAAATTGCGTGGCATCCCGATCGGTATCAATAGCGACGCGCACAAGATCGACGGACTCGACGTGATGCGTTATGGAATGATGCAGGCACGTCGAGCAGGATTGACCAAGCAAGATGTGGTGAACACCAAGCCTTGGAAAGAGATCCGTAAGCTTCTGGGACGCGACTAAGCCATCGCTTCCCGCAGGACCTTGATGAACTCGGGACAGGCCTCGCGTGGGTTTTCGTCTTCTTCGTATTCGAGGACAACGAACCCTCGATAGTTGGCGGCCGAGAGGATCTCGAAGACGCGGCGGAAGTCGGTCGGCACTTTCTTTTTGTCAGGCCCCGACACGACCACTTTGATCTGGGCATTCAAGGCGTAAGGAGCGACCTGAGCGAGTTCGCCGTAGATGTCGTCACTGTGGAAATTGCCCGAGTCGAGGTTCACGCCAAACCAGGGACTATCGACCGCGTTGACCAACTTCAGCAAGCCTTCCGCGGTGGCGGTTGGTCCGCCGTGGTTTTCCAGGGCGAGAAACACGCCGTGCTGGCCAGCGTATTCGCAAACTTCCGTCAGGCCTTCCACCATCAGGTCGTGTGTTTCTTCCGCCGAAACGCCTTTCTTCTGATGGCCTGCGAAGACACGAATTACCGGGGCGGTCAGCTTGGCGGCATTTTCGATCCAGGTCTTGGTCAACGCGATCTGTTCGTCTCGCTTCTCACCGGGAGGATGACCAAAATCATTCCCGATCGCCGTGCCAGAGACCGTCAGACCTTGGCGAAAAGCGTGAGCCTTCAGGTCGTACAAATAGTCGGCAGTCACATCCTTGGGGAAGTAGTACGAAGTCAGCTCGGTCCCGTCGAGCTGCATCTTGGCACAGTCGTCGATGAACGTCTTGAGGGTGACGCCGGAGTTCGGATCCTGCAGCAGCTTGCGATAGCTGTACGCGGCCAGGCTGAGCTTGAACTTTGGAGCCGAGCGATTCGGGATGGGCTCGGCGGCGGTGGCCTGATGCCCCAGCATGCCTGCGGCGGCAAGACTCGATGTCGCGGCAAGCCAGTGACGGCGCGTGAGGGTACGGTCGTTTTCCATCGACGAGGCTCCTGGCAGGTTGTTTGAGCAGGGGAGGGGAAGGGACGCTAAACGCCAGCCTGGGCAGGTTTCGGCGTCGCTTGTGTTTTCGCGGTCACCTCGGCAGGCTCGGTCGCAGGCGTCAAAACTTCCCACGGAGCGAATGCCAGGCTGAGGCCAATCATCAGGATAGCAAATTCCCAGTGCCCAGTAACTAGTCCCAGCCCCAGCCAGTGCAGGGTCGCCAAAACCGTCAAAAGGGGCCGCCAGATCTTAAACCAGATCAGCAGTCCAAAGGCGAGTTCGAAGAACACCACCAGATGGGTCCAGCCGAACACGAACATTCGCAGGTTCTTGTCACGCAGGAAGGTGAGATCGATCAGCCGCGTATCAGGCTGGGCAATCATCCACCACATCGCTTCGCCGTTCCACCAGACCATTCCGCCGAGCTTGCTCAGACCCATCATCAGGTAGAAGGCCGAAACGTGGATCTGAATCAAGCGGATCGCAATGTTTGCGGCGTACGAAAGTGGAATCGGCTGCGTGTCTCCTTTGCGGCGACGAAGCCAGGCATCGACCGAGTAATACGCACCGCACGGAGCCAGGCACAAATACAACATCACCGGGCAGAGCAGTGGCTCGATCAACCCGGTTAGCATTGGGGCCCGTTCGGCATACGACAGGACGAAGATGGTCGCCACGATCGTCGAGATGCGCGTTTGAAAACCAGTTAAGAACGCCACAATCGACAGCAAACCAATCGCATGCAGCACATACAGATGCAGCGGCGTATGGGCCAGGTAGAACAGCGACCAATGGCGAACCGCGGCGGAAGGATCGTCGGCACCGGTCAGGCGATAGGTGCGATCGATGGGCAGCACGCCACCGTCGGAAAACCAGATTGCCAGTTCCGAAGTGAACGACAACGCATAGATCAACGCGACCGCGCCGACCACGATACGGACAACGCTGACCGTTTGCGGACTGTCAGGACGAAACCAGAATCGATCCCAACCGCCGGTGACCGATTCGCAAAGTCGATTGAAGTAGGCGCCAACCACGCGTTGAATTCCTGAAGGGTTACTCGACGGGAGCGACGTGTTCGGTCGCCATCTCTTTAATCACCTGAAACGCACCTTCGGAGTCGACCAGCACGGTGGCCCGGTACAGCACGTTTTCGTAAGACGCATCACGCGGATCGGCCGCGAATTGTTGGCCGTCGATTTCCAGTTCCATCGGCTGAGGTCGTCGTCGCACGCATTCGATCAAAACCTTGCCGCCGCCCGCTTGTCGCAGGAAGTACTGCCCAATCCCTTTCGAGATCTCGGCAGGGATGGTGGGATCGTCGACTTCCGCTTGCACGCCGACGATCTTGGCAAGTCGTTCGTAGCGATAAGGATCTTTCAAACCCGAACCAAGCTCGGGACCAGGGATCGTGTAGGTTTGAACTTCGCCAGCCGGGTTGGTGACTTCAACTCGGAAAAAGTGTTCGTAATCGGCCGGCGTGCCGGAGTACAAATTGTAAGGCGAGGCCCGGACTTCAAGGTTCAACGGTTCCGTGTAAAGCTGAAACAAGTTCAGCAGTTTCTCGTGAAGCTGCGACGAGTAGGCACCACCGAGCGAACTGGAAACCACGACCCACATGCCAAACAGGTAGACAAACAACAGCAGCGAGAAAATGCTGCGCGTCGTTGGGCTAAGACCTTGCTCGTCGGTGGGACCAACGTTGGGGGATTGGTTGGCGGGCATGAACCGATTTCTTCTTTTAAAGCATCCGGAAGGGCTGGAACTTCAATTGTAGTTCGTAGACCGACAGGATCGACCTGTTTCCGTAAAATGTGCAAACTGCGTAAGATTGCGAGAGCGAACAAAAAAAGACCCGGCGTTCCTAAGGCGGAAAACCGGGTCTTTTTGTTGAATCTTCTGACAGCGGGCGGGCAACAGGGCAAATCCCGCAACACCATCAGCCGAACTCCTCAAGCGACCGCAGGCCAGGTCGATCTTGAGAAGCGATTCCAGAACTAGGCTTCAGCTGGTGGAGCTGGAGGAGCCTGTTCCGATGGGGATTCTTCAGCAGCCGGAGCTGGTGCAGCTTCTGGAGCGGCACAAGTTGGTTCCGGAGCAGCACAGGTTGGCTCTGGAGCACAAGCAACTGGTTCTGGAGCGCAGCAGGTTGGCTCTGGAGCACAGCAAGTTGGTTCCGGAGCACAGCAGCTGTGGCGAGCCTTCAGGCGAGCGAACAGACCGCAGCAATGCTTCTTCTTGCCGCAGCAAGCTGGTTCAGGAGCGCAGCAGGTCGGTTCCGGTGCACAAGCAACCGGTTCCGGAGCACAGCAGCTAGGTTCTGGAGCACAGCACGAAGCCTTACGGTGATGGCTGAACAAGCCACCGCAATGCTTCTTACCAACACAACCATGGCAACCAAAACCGGCGTCAGCTTGACGTTCGCCGCCGATCAGGGCCATACCAACAACCGCGAAAAAGATCGCGATACCGAGAGTGAAAACACGATTCATTTGAGAATCCTCCAAACTACTTCACTTACCGAAGCGCAAGGGAGTAAAACACGAAGACGCCGTCCGACGTGATCCCCCGACCACGACGGCAAAACGTCGGAGGACTGATTCCGGTGACTTGTTGGGACACCGGAAATCCCGCGAACCAACTCAGCTTACCCTGTTGTGAAACTGTGGTGATTACGCGGAATTTATGCGTTACATAGCATAGGCCGTAAAATTACCAAGCCTGAAAGCCAAGTCAAGCAGTGCGAAGGGGATTTGGAGCGTTTAGAGAAGATTTTCCAAAATGGACTCAAGTCCAGAATTGTGCCTTGCTTGACCTAAATCTGAAGTCGGCTACCCGCAAAAAGTGCATGTGGCGCATGGAAAAAGCCTCGTAACAAGGTGACTGAAATCACCCTTACGAGGCTTTATGTCTTTATCAGTGCCGCTATCAGATGGTTAGCGGTTGAGAGTCGAGGAGTGTGATGCTGGCATCACTTGCGGGCTTCCGGCAGCCGCGTTTCCACGACGGGTCAGTTCGAGTTCGGCCCGTTGCTGCTGAGCCAGCATGTCCAGTGGGTCTTCAAAATTCATGACCAAAGGGGGTTCTCCGGAAAATAATTCGGTCGCCATGCCAGCAACCGCCCAGCCGAAGGATTCCCTGCGAAGGATCCAGACAATCTCGTACGTCTGGCGTCGGCCGGCGTCGTCGACGTCGGTCCAGTTCGATTCAACGTGGCAGATGTCACGGGTTTCGGTGGTATAGATCGTTTGGCCCACGACAAACTTGGCGGTAGCACTGCCCGGAGGCTGCACGGTCAAGTCATGCTTGGCGGTTTCGGTGCGAGCCTTCGTGGTCAGCAGTCGGCTGGTTGTGTTGGCATCGCCCTGACGAAGCGAGACGAGGAACAATTCGACGACCGCTTTCGGATCGCGAACTGCCTTCTGGACTTCATCGTTGACCTTCTCGACGACCAGTTGCTCGTCGGTAGGCTGACCGGCATCGGAACCGCTCTGAGCGGTGTTCGATGGATCGTTAGATTGATTGCAACCGAAGAAAACGATCGCGATCAGCAACAGCCACGCGTGCTTGCTTCCCTGCATGACGCTCTTTCCTTACTGAGATTTCGCGCCGGAGCATTCCGATCTCGTCCGGCTTGGATAGAAGACCAGACGGGAATCTCGCAAAAGCCTCCGTTGCTGTCAACGTCGGTTTTTTCGGGGCGGAAGGTTAGCCTGCCCCGAGGCCTCGGTCGAAGGCATCCTGCTCGCGCAGATAGACTGCTAGCGTCGACTCGAACGTCTGGCTCGAGATCTTGTAGCTAGGGTCTTGATCGGTGTAGTTGTTGCAGTGGGCAACCAGCAAGCGATACAGGAACTTGAACAAGTGCCGCGGCACGCGGAGTTGACGGAATGCCTCGAAGATACGCTGCTTCGAGATCGTTTCGTCGAACATGCTTTGCAGCGAAGGGGCCTCGCCGTTGGAGACCGCCTGAATACGGGCACTGGCCACGTCGTACAGCGCTTCACTCGTCCATTGCAGCGAAGGAATCATATTCTGCTTGTCGAGTCGAGCCCGTTGATAGAACTCTTTGTTCTCGCGTTCGACGAACTGCTGCAGTTCGATCGGCAGCAACAGTTTGACGCCGATCCCGGTCTGCTTGAGGAACTTGTTGTCCAGCATCGGCCAGAGCAGCAGACGCATCAGTTCGGGCGAACCGTTGATCAGGTGCGGCTCGTCTACGCGGTCGACGATCACAATGATGCCGGTCACGTCCAAGGAACGCAGGATGCCGGCAAACTTGTTCAGCATCGCATAGCGGTCGTCGGTCCGGTGGTGCATTGGCAGCGGCTGCGAGGCAAGTTCCCCAAGCGGGAAGTCCATCAGCGTGCGGGCCAGAGGCAGGCGTTCGTGATTGCCCACTTTCACATTGCGATAGATCGCGTGTGCTTTCCAGAGGGCTCGCGTCGCCTTGGTCAGCCAAGGCATCCAGCCGCCGATGAAGCCGATCAGGTACAGCCACCAGGGGGCGAAAATATCACCAGGGCCCAGCAGCAAGGCGGTTAGAATGCCAGCCAAAGCGACCGAGACGCCGACGCCCAGTGAGAACGAGGCCCACGACTGGAACGACCAGACGTGCAGCTTCTTTCGCAGGGCTTTCCAGCGGGATTTGAAAGTTTCGGTGGTCGATTCGTCGTAACAGGCGGCCAGAAGCAGCAGGTCGCGGGCCTGGTTCTGGTCGAGCTTCGAGACGGCCGAATCGTTGATATCGCAGCCGGGGGTCGCCATGCTGTTGCGTGTTGTCAGGATGCGATCGATCAGGCTCGTGACGCCAATCATCAGGATGGCGTCCATGTGATCCCACAGCTTCCAACGTTTCAGCGTGCGGTCTGGGCGACGTCCGCGCCCCATCTGATGTTCGCGAAAGCGATCGAGGTACGGATTGAAGTCGTCGTACTCGATGACGTAGATCTGCTGCGTCGGGTTTTCTCGGTTGTAGCGGGCAATGTGCTCGACGATCTGCAGACGCATGGCCGTTTTGCCGGCACCCTTTTCACCGAAGACGATCGACGTCGAGGGCTCTGCTGGGTCGCCATAGACCTTTTGCCAGGCCGGATGGTAAGTGGTGTCGATACAACCACTTTTGAATACGGTGTCGGTCTGGGCGTCTTCTACGGCGAAAGGGTTGGACTGGATGCCGTAGTGTTCGAGGAACTGGTGAATCTTCATGGATGTGCACGTCGGGGAAGAATCGACAAACTCGTTACCATCGACGAAACCCCGAAAACCGATCGAGTTTCCGCCCTCTACATCACACTAATATAGCCCTGGCCCGAGGCGCGGACGATCAGGCTCGGGAAAAGTAGAAGATTCAGGCAAGTTGTTGCCGGTTGCGCAAGAAAAAAGGGAGTTGAAACCACGATTTCAACTCCCTTATCTTTGCCTTAGGGCCTGACGGTGACCAGCTATTTGATTTTGAAGCTGTTGACCATTTCCATGAACTTTTCTTTGTTCTTCTCGACGGTGTCGGAAGGGCCGTAGAACTTCAGGTAGTACTCACCCTGCTTTTCGGTGGTGAAAATTGCACCCAGCATGGTGTAACCCTCTTTGACTTCCGCCGGAGCGAAAGGACCGCGCTGGTCTTTGAAGTCCCCGGTCAGTTCGACGATGTGAACGGGCGTGTTCGAGATTGTTTCTTCTTTTTCGACGGCGTCCTTGGACATCTTGGTGAACTGGCCCTTCCAACGAAGGACGTTCGCTTCGACACCGCCCGAGGCACCCATCATGGTCACGCGGCCGGAATCTTCGTCGCCGTTGGCACCAGGAACGCGGAATTCGTGCTCGATGATGTTCACGCGAGGCTTGATGGTCTTCCAGCCTTCCGGAACGGTCATTTCCAGCTGGCCTTCGCTGAAGGTGATGGTAGCCGGCTTCTTTTCTTCGGCAGTCTTCTCTTCAGCCAGGGCCGAAAAGGCAGTCATAACGATAAGGCCGAGACACAGCGGCGCGAAACGTTTCATCACAAAAAGCTCCTGAAATGGGGCAAAATCTTCCGGGGGAGAATTCACCCATGATATCGCTAAAGTTCAATCAGATCATCCATATTGCCTGGAGGGCAGGCGAAGTCTGAGAAATTTTACGTCGCACCTGGCGGCTGTGTTCAGAATTTTGCGGAAGAACCATGCCCCAGATGAGGCCGGCTGATTGGTAGAGTCGGTTGCGGTATCATAAACGGAACCCAGCCGAACGGCAGATCGCCTTAAAGCGAAGTCTACAACAAGGATATCACCATGAAGAAGCCCCAGAAGTCGGCCGGTCCCAGCGAAGAGCAGGAAGAAGAATCGGGCCCCTTGGAGATCGTGATTTCCGGAGAGTTCGGCGAGTCTTGTACCGAGATCTACGAAAAGATCCTCGAAGTACCACCCGGTGGCGAATGCACACTTTATTTCGATTCCCCCGGCGGAAGCTCGTACGCGGCGATCGGCCTGGTCAGCTTGCTCAAGCTGCGGAAGATTGAAGCGACCGGGTATGTGATCGGCGAGTGTTCCTCGGCCGCGATTTGGCCCTTTGCTGCCTGTAAGAAACGGTATGTGACGCCCTGGAGTGTGCTGCTGTTTCATCCAATGCGATGGCAAAGCGAAGAGAACATTCCGGTGACTGAAGCAGCGGAATGGGTTCGTCACTATGCCCATCTCAATTCCGAGATGGACGAGATGCTGGCCGGTTTGTTTAAAGCGAAGCCAGAACTCATTGCCCAGTGGACGCATCCGGGCCGCTTCGTAACCGGGACCGAGCTGGCCGATACAGGCTTGGCCGAGTTAATCGAGCTTTTCTGATCGTGAAACAGCGCAGTACCATACGGGCGTTCTTTGGCCCACGGTTCCGACCTGAAAGACCCCCCATGACTTGTCGCTCGGTATTCTTTATCGCGTTCGCGCTGCTGGCTTTCTCGCTGGGGTGTGGTAGTGGCAAGCCAGCCGATCCATATGGTCCCGATGCGACGGCAGAAGACTTTGCCGAGCTGCGGCTGTCGCTCACGGTGAACGATCCCCGCGTGAAAGACGAACTCGAGCGGCTTCAAAATAAGCAGGAACTTCCGGTCCAGTTGGCCGAAGCGTACCGAGCTCGTACGGAACCAACCAGCGGCGAACAGATCGTCAAGTTCCTGCGGGGACGTGACCCGGACTACGTCGACGCTGCTTTGACTGAAACGGCACACTGGTGGGATATCAAGTCGCCAGGGCGAGAACTGTTGATCGATGCCCAGGGTCAAGACTTCCTGAAGAAGTGGAACGTCCAGCGAACGGCCGCTCGGGCAGTTCTATTGCAGCCGAGGGCTCGCTTTCCGATCGAGATGGAACAAGGAACCTTTGCCGATCCAACCTGGATCGGAACGATGCATTGCCTGGCTCGTGCGGAACTGCTGGAAGCCGCCAGTCAGGCCAGCCAGAACAACATGAGCGAAGCGGTAACCGCGGCGGCATATGCCTTGGCGTACGCCGATCAGTTGAATCAGGCACCGTCGCTCGCAGCACGCAATGCAGCCGTTGCGATTCGCGAAGAGACATTCGTGACCCTGCGTGCCTTGATGCGTCACCCGCAGTTCTCCGGCGATTCGCAGCGGACGTTGGAAACGGTGCTGCAGCAAACCGTGCAAGCATGGCCTAGCGACGCCGAGCTTTGGAAAGCGGATAGGGCGTTCGGGCTACACTTTCTGGAAGTGATCCGTTCCGGGAATTTCGCCTCGGTTCTGACGCGTGAAGAGTACGACGCCATGATGGCCAGCGGCGAGTTCGGCATGCTGCAAAGCAAGATCATGCGTAGTTTGACGATGGATCAGGCCTTCTACCTGGATGCGATGCGCGACGTCGTTGAGTCGTCGGAGAAGCCGTATCACGAGCGAGCCGCAGGGCTGTTCGCGATTTCGGATGCTTTGAATCAGGCTGAGAGTTCCGGCAGCTTTCCGACGATCTCTGGCGAGTTTCTCCTGAGCGAGATCCATGCTCGCTCGGCAGAGTTCTCAAAGGACAAGACCCGCACGGTCATCTGGCTAACGGCGCTACAAACGGCGAATGGGCATCCACCAGCTGTGATGCCGATTAGCGACTTCTCCGGCAAGCCGATCGTGATTCAAGAAGAACCGGGACGTGTAATCGCATCATTTGAAGGACTGCCTGGCGAAATACCGAACCTGGAAGTCCGCAAGCTACCGCTCAACGAGATGTAGCGGCAGCCAGGTGTCGCCTGGCTGGTTTCGCAAAGCGATCCGGTTTAACGATAACTTTCGTGGCACGAGCTGCATGATTGGCCGACATCGCCGGCAGCCGTTCGGGCCGCGTCGGCATTGTTGTCCTTGACCGCCTTCACGACATTCAAAGCCGCTTCCTGCATCTGCTGGCAGAAGCCGAGGTAGTCTTCGTCGTCGTGGTACTCGAAGCCTTCTTTCTGCATCGCATGGGCAATCGCGGCGATCACTTCCGCTTCGTGCAGAATCTCTTCGATGTTCGATTTGAACTCCGACTCGCTGGCGGTCATCGGTTTCAGCTTCTTTTGATAGCCAATTTCGAGTCGCTGCATCAGCGGTGGACGGTCGGCGATCGCGTCCCAGGTTGCCTTCGGATCGGCTTCGCGGGTATCGATCGTACCGCCACGGACCAGTTGCTGTAAGTCTTCGGCTCGCAGCTTGGCTTCTTTGAAGGAGTTGTCGGTCCCGACCTTCGAGTTGAAGCCGGCGCGGGCAAAGCCATCACGGGCCGTCAACGCAAACTCTTTCCAGCGAACGTCGCCGTCATGTTCTGCGATAATCTCGAACAGCATGGCCAGTTCCGTGAAGTCACGGCGGGCTTCCTCGAAACCGCCACCGTTGAATTTACGGACGTTCTCGACGGTTGTCGTCAGCTGATTGTTGAGCTTCTTCACTTCGTCTTGAATGGTGGTGGGGGAGATAATGTCGGCCCATTCCCCAGCGGCACCTCCACCAGAAGCAGCCGGCGCGGCACCACCACCGCCACTCATGCCGCCGCCGGCAGGACCGGCGATCATTTGCTGGCGATTCTCGCTTAGAACCGCAGGACGTTCCCCGGACAAGCCTTCGGCGAAAACATCTTTGAAAAAGAAGATGCTGGTCGCGGTGTTATCGAAGGTAGGAGGCGTGGCTCTTTTTTCCGTCGATTGAGCCATCAAGGCCGATTCGCAAGCGATCGTTCCAAGAATGCCAACGGTAAGAACCAGACTCAATTGTCGCATCGATAGTTGCCTCCAGGGGATTTGCGTTCACAATTAGTATAACCCTGAAGTCGAATCAGGGACAGAATTTCGGTCAATCCGCCCCTCTCCTGGAAAAACAAAGACAAATCGTGACGTCTGAAGAGGAAAGACGAGCCAGCCGCCGCAGTTTTTTGCGGGGAAAGATCTTCGCTCCCCAGGAAGAGGTGGGCGAAGAAGAACCGGAAACCGGTCCGATTGCCGAGTCGTCGGTTGCCCCAGGAGCCTACCTGATCCAGCTTTCACGGAAGGCGATGGCCTGTCAGTTCGAGGTTTACTTGAACGCTTTGGGGCCTGGCACCGAAACGGAAGCCGGGATCGCTGCCCTCGACATCGTGACCGAGCTCGAAGCCCAGCTTTCCGCGTACCGCTACGACAGCGAGATCTGCCGCCTGGGAGTGACTGCCTATCTCCGGCCTCAGGTCGTCGAGCCGCAATTGTTCAAGCTGCTCGAGCTATGTGTTCAGCTTCATCGCGATACCCGTGGGGCCTTCGACATCACCGCTGGCCCATTGAGCAAGGTGTGGGGCTTCTTCGACCGCGATGGCAAAGTACCGGCGGAAACCGATCTGGCCGAAGCGATGCAGCTTGTCGGCAGCAATCAACTGGTGCTCGATCACGATCAACGCACGGTCTTCTTTACCCAGGAAGGTGTCGAACTGAACCTTGGCAGCATCGGGAAAGGGTACGCCCTCGATCGTTGCCGCGACTCGCTGTTGGAAGCAGAGGTTGCCGACTTCCTGATTCATGGTGGAACGAGCAGCGTCATTGCCCAGGGAATTCGCAAGGACGGCGTCGAACGAGACGGCTGGGAGGTCGGCGTTCCTCATCCATTGCGGCCTGATCGCCGGATTGGCACCGTCCATCTGAAGAACGAAGCTTTGGGAACTTCCGGGGCGGCCTTTCAGGCGTTCATCCATCAAGGGAAGAAGTACGGCCACGTACTCGATCCTCGTTCTGGACGGCCGGCGACAAGTGTGCTTTCCGCCACGGTGATCGCCCCGAATGCGACCTTGGCCGATGCCCTGGCGACCGCGTGCTACGTGATGGGACCGCAGGGAACCGAAGAACTGCTGCCGAAATACCCGGGCGTCTCGGTATTGATGGTCCAAGAAGGCAAACGCCGAGGATCGGTCGAAACGATCATGCTCGGCGAAATGGAGCAGCGTTTAACACTCTGTTAAACGCCAAGGAGAACCTAGTCCCACCACCAGCCATGATGCTTGATGGTCTTGGGAAGGGTGCTCGCCTTGCGATCCGACTTCATGAGACCATAGTCGTCGACCTTCAATTGATCGTCGGCCAGAGCCTTGGCGGGATCGAAGTACACGCCACCGCTGACGCCAGCGATGATGTGGCTGTTGTTGATGACCCGCATGTTCATGATCGAGTCGACATCGGTCGGTGCACTGGAGGTCGCCACTTCGTAGCCACCCTTGGGACCGAAGTGCGTCATGTTCCAATGGGCCACATCGGCCAGGCGTTCTTTCTCGATCAACGAGCAGATCATCGCCATGTCGAAGATGTTCTTCATTTCGGCGTAGATCGGATACTTTGCCGACAGCTTGTCGTAATGCTGCGAGAAGTTGTGGGCGAACGTTTCGTTGAGGGTGGAACTGGTGTTGGTGTGAACCCGTTGACCTTGCTCGTCCAGCAATTCGTTCTCGCTAAGGACCTGAACGCCAGGGCCGGCCAGTTCAAACGCATTGCGTTCTTCGGTCAAATTCACACTGCGGTAATCGAGCGCGAACCACCAACGCAGCACGTCCATCGGCGGAGGCGATCCGCCAGGGGGGATGGTGACCATTTCCAGGTAGCTCGGAACGCCGGCCGTGCCATCTTCCAGTCCCATTCCGACCCGCTTCATGTGGTAGTCCGCTTCTACGATGACCTGACCGACGCGGGTATCGGGCGAAACGCCATGCACCGTGATGTCTTGTCGGCCAACTGCGGTGCGAAGGCCCTCCAGCCATGAATCTCGCTGACGAGGATGCAGCGGCTTCTTCGAGGTCTGGGTGATATATTCCTGGGCCGCTTTCAGACCGGCTTGGGTTGGAGTGATCGAGCAGCCGAACTTGCCCTTTTCTTCCATGGCATTTCGCATCAGCACGACCAGGTCGTCTAGCTGCAGCACCGGGCGGCCGGTGGCAATGTTCACATGGCGACCTTCGCCGTCGACCTTCCAAGGTCCGGCTGGTCCCGCCAGGACAACTTCGCCTTGCTCTGGATAGACGAGCAGATACTTGATCTCGTAAATCCCGGCCATGTTGCTCATCTCGTCGGTAGGTACGCGACCGACTGCCCAGAGCAGTTGGGTTTCCTTTTCTAGACGAGTAAGCGAGACCTTTCGCAGGGCCGATTCATTCGACAGATCCTGGTCGGCCAACGCGACCTTCGAGGCGTCGTGAATCTTAGTGAGTAGCGAATCTCGAGTTTGCTGCGTGACGCGGTGCAGGGTTCCTTGCGAGTCGACATAAACGCCAGTCGAAAAAGGAGCCACCGAACCAGGGCCACCCAGTTCTTCCCACGATTCTGGATCGACGGTCGTCGTGATCAGGTCGATCAATTGGTCGAAGTCGGGGGTAATACCACCACCACGACCTGCGGGAACTTTACTTCGTGCTTCCGAGGCGGCATTCAGCAGGTCGGAACGCTGCATGTCGTCTTCGATGTACGAAGAGGTTTCGACGGCGGCACGGATCAGGCCGGCTTTCATCTGGCTGCGAGCGATGGCAGTGTGCCCTTGGTCGCGCAGCTTGGGATCTTCGATTTTGTTGATTTGTTCGAACGCACGCGTGAATTCACCAACGCGGCTATAAGACTCGACGCTTTCCAAGGTCGCTTGCGGAGTGGAAGCATCGTCGCCCAGGGCAGGGCGGAGCGAGATCGAATAAGTGGACAACACGAGCGTAAGGCTCGCAAAAATCCCAGCCCGGAAAAGGTTGAGCACGGGAAGGTCTCCAAGATTAGGACTTCTCTGTTCTTTGAAGGAGAAGTTTAGATTCCCCTGTTTCCAGGAGTTCGTCAAGCGATTGGTAAGGCAGGGTGGAAAAATCGACACCATTTAGGTGGGAGCTGCCGCAAGAAAATAAAAACAGCCAGGATTCTGCTTGAGAATGGCCTGGCTGTCTTGAGTTTTAGCTAGGTAGGAGAACCATTGGGATCTCCTGAAACCGGACTAGCCGCAGCAAGTTGGCTCTGGAGCACAGCAGGTTGGCTCTGGAGCACAGCACTTTGGCTTGCAGCAGTTGTGCAGCTTGTGCTTCAGGTGGTGGAACAGGCCACACTTCTTGGCACATGGATCGCAGCACGATGGCTCTGGAGCACAGCAAGTTGGCTCTGGAGCGCAGCAGGTTGGTTCCGGTGCACAGCAGGTTGGTTCCGGAGCGCAGCAGGTTGGCTCTGGAGCACAGCACTTTGGCTTGCAGCAGCTGTGCAGCTTGTGCTTCAGGTGGTGGAACAGGCCACACTTCTTGGCACAAGGATCGCAGCACGAAGGTTCCGGAGCACAGCAGGTTGGCTCTGGAGCACAACAGCTAGGTTCAGGAGCACAGCCACAGCCGTGCGAGTGGCCGAAAAAACCGGCCTGGGCGGTGGAGGTAGCGGCGAAGAACAAACCGACAACCAACAACGCAGGGAGAGCAAAACGGGCATTCATCGAGAGGACTCCAACTTGACTCATTAACCACCAGAAAAAACAACTCTTACGGATCGAGCACCTTGCACACACTGGGCAACAAATCCCAGATTCGGGCGCGTGACCTCGCAAGTAACTATCCTTGGTAAGGAACTATCACTCGCTATCGACTACCCAAAACGGAACCCTCTAGCAAAATACCCAAATTGTCTATCCGGAGTATCTTTACAGTTCAGGTCGTAACGGATGCCCCGGATATGCTTGCATCCGGGGGGATTGGTGGTCATTTTGCACTCTCCCACACCTGACGGAGCCACTTTCATACCCCACGGTTAAGTACCGACACATCTTGTGTTTCCAATGGAATTAGGCCGTTTGTCCTCAGATCCAATGAATGGATACCGGCCGCATGGGGCAAATGAAATGACTGTGACGAATCAGCAACCGCTGATCTATTCCGAATTCGGTGACGACGAAGATCTCGGCGAACTGGTCGAAATGTTCGTGGACGAGATTCCTGACCGCGTGCAGAGCATGCTCGACGCCGCAGATACCTCGAACTGGGAACAGTTAGGTCGAATCGCTCACCAGATGAAAGGTGCCGCGGGAAGCTACGGCTTTGGCGAAGTGACCTGCGTGGCAGCTGTTTTGGAAACAGCTTGTCGCGAAAGCGCACCTTCGGAAACGATTCAACGAGGTCTTCAAGACCTGGTCAGCATGTGCTTGCGAATGCGATCGGGCGTGCCTGGTTAAGGCCGCGTCTGGTTGACCGCGCATTGTCGATCCACCTATGATTCGGGAATCGTTTCACGACGTTTCTCGAATCATACAGGTATCGATGCCTCGATCGACTCCGTTCGGCGACAATGCAGCTTCTCAGTGCGATCTCGCACCGGAACTGGTCCTCGCCGACCTTCAATCTGACGCTCTGGCTACCGCCGATCTTGCTCTGGCTGTTTCTGCAGCCCTCAGCCAACCGCGCGATTTCCCCACCCTGGCCGATGCCACCGTCCCTGAGGACGTGGTTTTGTTCGCCTTAGGGAAGAACGTGACCGCGGTGGAAGAGGTCATCCAAGGGATTGTCCTCTATATCCAAGAGGCGAAGCTCACCGACCGAACCTTCCAGTTTCTTTTGCCGCCCGGTGTATTACCGGGGCAATTGACCCAACTGCAAGAGTTGGTTGCGCCGCTGGGGGAAGGGACCGAAGTGGTCGTCCATCAGCCCCAGGATCAGAAGGCCAATTCGTTCCTGACATCCACCCAGGACAGTCGTGCCATCATTTTGAATCGCCATTTGTGCGATGCCGACATGGTGGTGCCGATCGATGTGGCTCGCAGCGAAGGTGGGTTTAGCTACTTCGGCCCGTTCTCGTCGATCTATCCGACCTTTTCCGATATCGACTCGATCAAGCGCTGGAACTCGCCCTTGTTCGTGACCCGAGTCCAGCGTCGCAAACGACGTGTGGCAGACGTGGAAGAAGTGCGATCGCTGCTGGGCATCATCGTGAATATGCTGCTGCTGCCTGCATCCGGTGGTGGATACCATTCGGCGATCTTCGGAGAAGCTGCCAGCGTAGAAACGGCTGCTGCTTCGCAAATGATCGAACATTGGGAACCGAATGTCCCATCGTTAGCCGGCGCTGTAATCGCTTTGGTGACTGGCGGCCGGATGGGGCAGACCTGGGAAAATGCCGCTCGGGCACTCGCCAATGTCGAGAACCTCGTTCGTCCCGGAGGCGCGATCATTCTGGCGACCGAAATTCGAGAGCGTCCCGGAGCCGCGATGGCCCAGATGGCCGAGTCGTTGGAATTCACCGACTTTGAAACCGAGATGCGGAAATCGCGTCACGCCGACGCCGCAATCGCCTTGCAATTCGCCAAGACCCTCTCGCAGTGCAAGATCTACTTCCGCAGCTTGTTGTCGGAAGAGATCCTCGATCAACTCGACTTAATCCCGGTTGAGTCGGATGAAGAGTGCCGCAAGATCTGCGAGCATTACCAAGAGGTGGTCGTTGTGCACGACGCCCAAAGTATGTCGGTCCAGGTTGCCGATACGAGCGTTGCCTAGCAACTTCGCGAAAGAGACTTTCATGAGTGATTCTATTTCCTGGGCACCTTCGCCACTCACCAGCCGCATTGAAGTGAATGGCCCGAGCCATGACCGTTTCCTGCAGGGGCTTTGCTCGAACGACGTCGTCGCAATGGAAATTGGTGCGGCCTGTGAAGCGTACGTGCCGACCGTTCAAGGAAAGGTGCTGGCGCATGGCTATCTGCTGAAAGAGGAGAGCCGAGTCGTCTTCGCCGGGCTGGGTACGCAGTCGACCGATCTGCTGCCGCACCTGCAGAAATACGCGATGATCGAAGATGTCGAAGTCATCGACCACGGCACTAAGGTGCCGGCCATTCTGGTCTGGGGCAGTGAAGCAGCGGCTTGGGTCGCTCAGCAGATCGGGCAAACCGACCTACCGGCGCCGCTTCGCCACGCATCGTTCGAGTTCGACGGCGAAACTGTCGAACTCTTCCGGACGACCCTGCTGGAAGCCGATTCGTTTGAACTCCGGGGCCCAGGCGTTTTGAAACTGGTCGAAGGCATCCCTTCGTCTGCGGAGAGTTGGGATACGCTTCGAATTTTGAACGGCTTTCCGCTGCATGGCGTCGACATCTCGGCCGAACACCTGGCCCAGGAAGTCAACCGCGACAACCAGGCCATCAGCTTTAAGAAGGGCTGCTATCTCGGTCAGGAAACGGTCGCGCGGATCGACGCCATGGGACACGTGAATAAGAAGCTGGTTTCCATCATCATGGAACCTTCCGGCGAGATGCCAGCGTTGCCGGCAACCCTGGTCGTGCAAGGAAAAGAAGTGGGCCGGATCACGTCGCTTTGCCTGGCAGAGGGCAAATGGAGAGGGCTAGGTATGATCCGACGCGGCATGAATGCAGCAGGATCGAAGCTGACGTGTGATCTGGGAACCGTGGAAATCGTCGCTTAGGCTTCCTGGAGTGACTTGATCCAACCGTTGACATCGAAGCCGATTCCGGCTCGTTCTTCTCGCATGATCAATTCAATATCTTCGCGGGCCGAGAAGAACGCCTCGACCACATCGGGATCCCATTGGGTGCCAGAACCCTCGAGGAAGATCTGGTTGACCTTTTCGATCGGCATGCCTTTGCGGTAAGGACGATCGCTCGACATCGCGTCGTAAGCATCGGCCACGGCTGTGATGCGGGCCAGAAGTGGAATCGATTCGCCCGAGAGCCGGTGCGGATAGCCTTGGCCATCCCACTGTTCGTGATGATGCAGCACCACCGGCAACACATCTTCCAGTTCCTTCAAACCAGACAAAATGTTACAGCCCAGTTCTGGGTGCAGCTTGATGTGTTCGTATTCTTCGTCGGTCAGTCGGCCTGGCTTTCGAAGGACGCTATCGTCGATGCCAATCTTGCCGACGTCGTGCAGCAAACCAGCCATGTACAACAGGTTCAGCGTTTCGGTATCCAGGTTCAGCTCTTGTGCCAGGCGCACGGCCAGTCGAGCCACGCGATCGCTGTGACCGCAAGTGTAGGGGTCTTTCGCGTCGATGGCGGAAGTGAGTGCCCGGACAACGCTGGTAACGAATTCCGACTGGCGGCGGTACAACTCGATGTTGCCGCTATGAATTCCAAGGATCGTACCGACACTGCTCAGCAGGCTGGCTTCCACGGTGCCGAAGCCTTTGTCTTCCGTGTGATTGATCGCAAATAACCAGCCGAAGATGTTATCGCTTTCGACCAGCGGAACGGCGATCACCTGACGGATCTCGCTAAGCGGCCAATCGGCACGCTCGGTGATTCGTTGGTTGGCGACAAATGCCGAACGTTTTTCGTTCAGGTGAAACTGATCGACCAGTTTCGAGAGCATGCGGGCATCGACCGGGCACTCGCCGGCCATCAGCATGCTCGATTCGAGTGTTGGCGAAGTTCCGTGGTGACATTTCGGTTGTTGATACAGGATCGACAAGCCGCGACACGGGATGACTTCCAGCAACCAGTTCAAGGCGAGGTCGCCCAGTTGCGAGTCACTGCTCGAAATGCGGAGATTTTGGGTCAAACCATACAGCAGGCTGATTTCTTCGTAGGTCGAAGACAGGCTGTCCGAAACCTTGTCGATCTCTTCGGTCAGACGCCCAATTTCCAGATCGGACGCCATCTTTTCGATGACGACGGACGCCATCCGCTCGAGCGAGGTGATCGTCCATTCAGTCTGAGCGTGATACCAGCGTTTGGCATCCTTCGTCGTGGTCCCCAGCAAATGTGCGATGCGAGTAAAGTTGGGGGACGATGACGTGGTCGCCTGCAGTCGGAACGGAGCCATGGCCACAAAGTCTTGCGAACCATCCTTTAAAGGAATGGCCAGCCAGGCGCAACCGACTTCTTCCACGACAATCGCAGGCGTTGCTTCACGGCGAATGCCGGAACAAACTGGCGCCAGGATGGCATCGTCTCCGGTGCAGTGACCTTCCGAAACAAGAATCACTTCCCCAGAGTGTCCGTCGCGCATGCAAAATGAGGCACCGAAGTAGCTACGCAACTCCGAGCTCATCTGCTTCAACCGGTGACGTACCGCAGGTACAAACGTACTCACGGCGTTTCCGGTTTGCGGAAGGGAAATGGGGGGAACAGACATACAGGCTTTCCTGACTTGATCGAACGGGGAATCCTTCAGACGGTTCGGAGCCCGCCTTCAATAAACTTAGGTCACTCCCGGATCGGCGGATTGCCATCACAAACGACAATTGCTGCTGAAAATGGGGTTCGACGAAGGGTTATGCCGAGGGATTGATGCAATTCGGGCACTCGGAAGGTCACACACCCCAAACCTGGGCTATCGCCGCGATCGAAAATTCTTACGATGCGGATTATGCCGCTTGTTGGACATCGACCAATTCGAAAAAGGTTGACCGATCGATTGTGATGCCTTGCGGTAAGTCGCGGGTAAGTCCTCGGTTTCAACGAGATCCCCGCTACGTGTTTCGCGCAAGTTAGTCGTTTTACATCATGTCTCTCCCCCTTCCACTGCTCATTACTGGTGTTCCCGGCGTTCCGGGATACAACGCGCTGTATCACTTTGGCCACAAGTTCCCCGGCCAAGTTGTTGGACTGCGACCGACCGACAACTGGCGACTGGAAGGTGAGCACATCGTGGCGTGCGACATGGAGGATGTCGACTCGCTGAAACGCTTATTCGACGAGCATCAATTCAAAAGCGTTCTGCACTGTGCCGGTAGCTGTGCCTTGAAGTCGTGCGAACTCGACCCAGCCATGGCGTGGCGGATCAATCTGGAAGGAACGCGGAATCTACTGCATATCCTGGAGGGAACCGATACGCGGCTGATCCATCTTTCGATCGACCTGGTCTTCAGTGGGGCCTCGGGCAAAGGGAACATGCTCGAGACCGATTCGACCGATCCGGTCACCGTCTATGGGAAGACGATGGCGGCCGCGGAAAGCCTGGTGACGTTGATGCGCCCCGATGCCTCGATCCTGCGAATTTCGCTGCCGATGGGGGTCAGCTTTAATGGACACGCCGGAGCGATCGACTGGATTCAGTCGCGGTTCAAGAAGCAGCGGCCGGCCACGCTCTACTTCGATGAAGTCCGCACGCCGACCTATACCGACTGCATGAATCTGGCGTTTGAAGAAGTGCTGCAGCGGTCGATGCCAGGCATCTATCATGCCGGCGGACCTACGCGGCTGAGCTTGTACGAGATCGCCCAGGTCATCAACCTGGTCGGTGGTTATGAGCCAGACCTGTTGATGGGCTGCATGCGTCTCGAAGCAGGCCCGATTCCACCTCGGGCAGGCAATGTGGCGATGAACTCGGAGAAGCTCTCCGATCATCTCGGCTTCGAGCCCTTCCATAGCTGGCCGTACGACTCGCGATACATTCCGACGCATCGCGAGTGGCACTACGAGCGGTCCGGCTTCGAGCCCGGCTCCGCCGAATTGCTGGAGCAGATCTTGTATTGCAATCCGCTCCGGGCGAATGGGACAGTCCGACCACCCTTCAAGGGATAGCGAATCAGGTGAGCGGCTGCGGGAACTCTGGGTTCAAGAAGCGACCATTCTCGCTGATCAGTTCGCCATCGGCAAAGATCTGCCCCCCTTCACGCAGGTCGCAAACCATGTCCCAGTGGAGGCCTGATTCATTGGTACCACCCGATTCGGGATAAGCCGCACCTACGGCAGCATGGAACGTTCCGCCGATCTTCTCGTCGAAGAGGGTGTTCTTGCTGTACTGCTGAATAGCGTAGTTCGTGCCGATCGCGATTTCCCCCAGGACACGCGCACCGGCATCCTGGTCGAGCATCGCCAACAGGAACTCTTCCCCTTTGCTCGCTTTCGCATCGACGACTCGGCCGGCCTCGAAGGTCAGCTCGATGCCATCCGACTCGCGGCCACCATGAACGGCGGGGAAGCTGTACTTCACGACGCCCTGGGTAGCCGTTTCGACAGGACCCGTGAAGACTTCGCCATCGGGGAAGTTCTCGTGCCCATCGCAGTTGATCCACTTACGACCGTCGATACCGAGGGTCAGGTCGGTGCCTTGCGGCGTGACGAAGCGAATTTCTTTCTTCGTCATCAGAAAGTCAGCCAGCTTTTGCTGCTGCACGCTCAGCTTCTTCCACATGGCAACCGGATCGTCTTCGTAGAGAAAGCCGGAACGGAAGACGAACTCTTCGTATTCGCTCAGCGACATTTCGGCATCCTGGGCAGACGATTCGCACGGATACTGGGTGCCGACCCAGTTCAGCGTTCCTTCGGCAGCACGACCGAGGAAGCGGCTGAAATACTTCTTGCGGCCCTGACTGACGAGCGCACTCTTTTGTGGCGGAACGGTCGACAACGCCTTCGAGTTCTTCTGACCCCACATCGAGATCGCACAGTCAATCGCTTCAACCGCTTGTAGTTGAAGGGGATTTTCGTAGGCGAGTTGTTCGTCGTTCGCTTCGTCGAGGAAAATTCGTTTGCATTCGTCCGGAGTCATCACCACGTCGGCATGGGCACCTGCTTTGATCACTTCGCGATAGATGGCAATCAGCAGCGGTTCGCAAACGGTCGAACCAGCGATACGAACCAGGTGACCTGGCTTCACTCTGCCAGAATATTGAACGAGAACTTGAGCGAGCTTTTGGTACCGCGGGTCCATACAGACCTTTCCTTTCGCAGAGCAGGGCCAGGTAGACAACAACGAGACGAATCCCGAAGAGAGGGCCCTATTTTGAAATCAAATGCGACCGACGACAAATGCAAGTAAAAACCAAGGAGATAAAGCAATTGCCACAGCGGCCAGTATCAGAGACTTGGGGGCCCGGCGCTTGCGGCGTGACTGCATGATGGGAGTCAACAGCCCGCCGATACTACCGGAGATGATCGACGCGAATAGCAACAATGTCGAGAAGCCCGTCATCGCGTTGTAAGGGCCTTCTTCCCACTGACCAGCCGCCGCGATACCTCGAAGCACGACAACCAACACGACCATTAGCAGGGTCGAGAAGATGCACAAACTCCAGAAGACCGTTAGCGATTCAATCGCTCGCGATTCGCCCGAAGCAGGGGGAGCTTCGTGGCGGGTCAGCTTTTTGGGGCTCCGCCGTTTTTTCGACACGATATGGCCTGGGACGAGCTGAAGGGATGATAGGGTTTCGCCCAGTATGAGGGGAGCCGCCTGATTGGTCAACGATGTTTGCCCTGCTCGACGGGGCAGGGGACCAAAAGAAAAGGACGCCCCGAGGGACGTCCTTCGTAAATCGTTCTTGCCAGATGCGAATTTGTCACCGGCATGCTCGGTCGAAAGTTCTTACCGACTACAGGCCGTAGTAGTGAACATCGACGTTGCCGCACTTCTTAAAGACCATTTTGATCTTGAAGCCACAGCACCATTCGTACTCGACGATGCCACGATTGAACATGCCGCAACGGCTGTCAATGCAAGGGACGCCAGTGCAGCAGCTTGGCAGGCAAACCGGAACATCAACAAAACAGTTACAGCGTGGATCGACGACCTGCAGGATTGCTTCGGTTGGTGGGCAGCAATCGAAAGGGCAAGCCTTCTTGGTGAACAGACGATGATTCTTGTAGGTGAAGCATGGCTCGTAGCAGCATGGCTTCGGTGGTTCCGGAGCACAGCAGGTCGGTTCGACGTGCTTGGCTGCGGCGGATGTTTGACCCGCCATGGTCAACAGAACGGCAACTGCGAACAGTGCGGAGAGTGGCTTGGCGAGGCTGATCATGTGGGTGACTCCAAAGTCTTCAGGGGGAAATGCGAGAATCCTTCTCTCGCAAGATCGCTTGCATTCCCAGCAAGCGCAAACACTTCTTTCAGCCTATCATCTCTGCCCGCAGGGGCAACTGGGGAGCTTAAATCCAGGTTTTCGGTTACTGGAACTGAGTAAAAGGCGCAGTTGACAGGATATGGGGAGGTATTTTCTGGGGATTCTTTTGCCACCGGGGCGGTTTCGACCTACTTTTTCAATGGCAGTTGGTAAACCAGCCAGCTTACCTCCTCATTTTTAGCGGGAAACGGTCTCCGTTTTCCCTTCCCTACTTATTCGATTTGGCCCCGACTCCGAGGCGTCCCGTGAAAGGACCATAGGTTTATGGCCGAAATCTTCCCAACTGACTGGCGGAAGGCAGGGTTGACGTGAATGCTCACGCAATGGCTCCGGAATTGAGCCCCGACTATACGCCGCTCGAACAGGCACTCAATCAGCTTCGCCACCACAATAGCGAACTCGAGGGCTTTATTGATCAGCTTCTCAGCGAGATTGCCAACCTCGGGCAAGAGGTAGAGTCACGCGCAACAGAACTACTTAGGGCTCGACAAGACCTGGACCGCTCTTCGGAAGTTTCGATGCAGTCCGCGGAGGAAAACCTGCGTCTTTCGCGGCAAGTGCATGAAAAACAGGAAGAGCTGAAAAAAGCGAACGACGAGATCGCTCAACTGCGGTTGCAACTCACCACCGCGCAGCACTCGTCCGTCGCAGATCCAGGCAGCCAGCAGCGTATCGCTGATTTGGAACGCCAACTGCGTGAACGTCCAGCCGCCGGCGCACCCGATGCGCAGCTTCTGGCCGAAGTCGAGCATTTACGGCGGGATTTGGCAGCGACCAAGCTGGAACTGATGCGACGCGATCAGGAGCCGGTCGGCGGGCAAGCCGACGACAATCTCGATTCGCTCGTCGAAAAGAACCAGGCCTTGGAGGGCGAATTGCATCAGGCCCGTGGGCACGCGATGCGTTTGACGGAAACGATCGACCAACAGCGACGCGAACTCAATCAGCAGCGCAGTGCCTGGAGCGAAGAGCTTCAGACGATGCGAACCGCTCTCGAGCGTCGTGGTAGTTCTACGCCAGAGACCGCAGCTCCTCAGCATTCCTTCGCCGATACGTCCGTGATTTCCGATACGGCAACCGTTTGTCGGGACGAGATTGAATATCGTGCCAACAACAACAACACGGTAGTGGATTCGGTGATGGCTCAGTTCGCCAAATTGCAGCGGGATGTGAACAAACGTCGTAGCCAGCGCAGTTAGTTCACAGACTTTTCCTTATTTCCTATTCAGGACTCATCCGATGAATCGCTATGTAGTAGGGGTAGCTGGCGTAGCCGGTGTCGCCGTATTGGCGGTAGGCTGGCTCTGCGGTATTTTCTTCATGGCTTTAGCAACTCTTTTGCTTCTTCTGGCCCTCGGCGGTGGATATCTCGGATTTCGGCAGTACTCGCTGAAATTTCCCGCCTCGCATGTTTCCGGCGGTGCTCGATCGGAAGGATCGACTCCTATCAACTCAACACGCACATCAACTAAGCGTACCGCCGAAGACTCGCAGTCGTTGGCCAGGCAGATGCTCGATCAGGGACGCTATTCGTTGCTGCTGCGTCCTCAGATCGCACAGAGCATTCCACCTAAATTCCTGCAGCAGGCCCAAGATCTCCTCGACGAAGAAATGACCCTGGTCCCAGGCGGCGAAACGATTCTGGGACGTGGCGTGAGCACGTCGACTGAAACGCCGGAGTATCTGGATGGCCGCGTGGTTCAAGTCGAAGGCTTTTACCTCGATCGTTACCAGGTCAGCAACGAACAGTTTCATCGCTTCGTCGAAGGTGGTGGCTACGAACAGATCTCGCTGTGGGATCCAGAAATCGTTCCCGCGTTGCTCGAATTCGTCGATCAAACGGGCGAGCCAGGTCCACGCTATTGGATGAATGGCAAATATGCCCATGGTCAAGGCAAGCATCCGGTGGTGGGTGTTTGCTGGTACGAAGCGGCCGCGTACGCACGCTGGGTTGGTAAACGCTTGCCAACCGACCCGGAATGGGTAAAGTCTGGAAGCTGGCCGGTACCGCTGCCGGGCGCGCGACCGATTCAACGAAAGTTTCCCTGGGGCGATGCCTTCGATCAGAACAGATGTAACTTGTGGGGCAGTGGTCGTGGTGCCACGGTGCCGGTCGATCAGTTCCAGGACGGCATGAGTGTCGGCGGTGCCCATCAATTGATTGGCAATGTCTGGGAGTGGACTTCCAGCCGCTTCGGTGCCTGGCAGTCAGGCTCGACGCCACTGGTGCTCGACGCTTCGATGCGCAGTTTGCGTGGTGGTGCCTTCGACACCTACTTTGAAACCCAATCGACGTGCGATTTCCAGAGCGGCGATAAGGCGATCGCCCGGAAGCGAAATGTTGGCTTCCGCTGTGCGATTGGAATTTGCGATTTGATCCCTGACGAGTCGATGCAAGCCGAGGAGGCTCCGGCCCAGGTCGAGTCCTATGAAGAACTTGCAGAGGTGACCTCATGACCAAACGCGTATTGGTAGCTATGGACTCGTATCGCCTCGCTGAGTGTGCGGTACCGGTATCCTGTTATATCTGTGGCGTCGATAACAACTACAACACCGAGCTTTGCCGCCATTGTGCCGCTCCGTTGGCACTTTCGCACCAGGCTCGGACCCAGGGGCTACGTCCGCAAATGGTCGCCGTGCTGGGAACAGCCGCGGCCGGCAAGACGGTTTACCTGGGCATGTTGCTCGACATGCTGACACGTCAAAACGGTCGCGTTCAGGTGCTTGCGCGAGGTGCGTTTTCGATCACCTTGCAGCAGCGCACCATGATGGCGCTGTCGAACTGCCGCTTCCCAGAAAAGACGCCGAACGAGCCTGATCGCTGGAATTGGGTGCATTGCCAGGCCAAGATCAACTCGAAGAAGAACCCAATGGAATTGATCATGCCTGACATGGCTGGGGAAGCGATCCTGGAAGAGATCGACCACCCCAATGCCTATCCGGCAATCCACTCGTTCCTGGAAAAATGTTCCGCCGTAATTTTGTTGGCCGATACCGATCGGATTGAACGAGGTGGCGCCGAACAGAATTACTTCCTGATGAAGCTGATCACCTATCTCAGCGAACAGGACAACCGCAAGGTACGCGGTAAAAGTACGCGTCCCGTCGCGATTGTGTACTCGAAGGCAGATCGTTGCGAGCCTTGCTTCGACGATCCAGAATTGTATGCCCGCGAGAAAACTCCGAATCTTTGGCAGCAGGTGCAGCAGCGTTTTACGAACTACGGCTTCTTCGCCTCGGGCGTAGCCGGTTCGGTCGGCTTCCGGGATGCCCCCGGCGAAGGTCCGACCGCCGTACCGCTGCGAATCGAGCCGCGCGGAATCGTCGAACCGTTCGAATGGCTCGTCCGCAAAATCTGACCTGGTAACCTTGTATGGCTACGCTCTCGCCCAAAGATCTCCACCTATCCGTATCCAAGTCGCAAGACACTGCCGGCACGGTTGCCGTCGAACAGGCGATCTTCACGTCGGCTCGTACGTCGAACAAAGATGGCTATCAACTGGTCGCGTGGAGCCCCGGCATCAGTGCCGAAGACGCGCGACTGTTGGCGGTATGGGGACCGGCTCACGACTCGATGATCGTGTCTGACCCGAGCGATGTAAGTTTGAACTTTCATCCCCTCGGACAAGGCAAGTTCTGCGTCTCGCGAACGATGCTCGGCACTGCCGAGTACAGCGGGCGAGGTGGCCGCCAGGTTTACACCCACTGCTTCATTCTCAGCACGGAAGGGTTCACTCGATTCCAGAACGATCCGTTTCGGGTGGTATCGGCGGCGCTTGCCATTCGAGATTTACGACCTGGTTCCGAACTGCCCACCGATCTGCCGACACTGAAGATGCTGCCGTCGGGCCCCCCGGTCGAGCCTGCGATGATTCGGCTGTTCGATGCTCCGCTACAACAGCAGATGCTGGTGTCGTGGACGCACATGGCCCTGACGACGAACAAGCTGACCTTCACCGGCAGCTACAACGATCGCTTCCTGGCGGTCTTTTTCAATCTCTTGCCGGTATCGGTGCGACCGCAGTTTTCATTCTCGACGCGACTTCGCTACTCACCACGCCGCGACTTTCGATTGATCGGTTTGGGAAGCGACATAGAGGAACAAAAGAAGGCATCGCGTCAGGAAGGGTGCAGCGTCTTTCAATTTGATGCCCCAGCTCGCAGTCCTGAGATGTCGCGTCACCCCTGGGCGACTTGGGTTCAAGTGGCACTTTGCCACCGAGAACATGACGAAGCGGCACGGATGATTGGTGAGGTCCCGCTGTCGGCACGCCTGGAAGATCTACCTTCAATTGGCAATCGCTTTCGTGTGGCGATGTCTGGTCGACGGATGCGAGAAGCGGCGGCCAGTCCTGCACCAGTCGAATCGGTTGTCGTTCCGGAAACGAACGCTGATCGCGACGAACTGCTGACGCTGGTCGAGCGGGCACTGGAAGGCGATGTCGCGGCGCTCGAACGGCTTAACTCGACCTGGTGTGCTCAGCCCGATCGTCAGATGGAATCGCTGCGGGAAGAATGTGCCCGGCACTTTGTAAAGCTGGCCCAGGAACGTACGATCGAGCCTGGAACGAAGGCTTCCGTCGCGATCGAGATTCTTAGCTTGATCTTGCGAACAAGCATCTAACGCTACGGCGTAGCTGTTTTGCGTTCGTAGCTACGTTCGATCTGAATCGCTTTGCGTCCTTTGAATGCCCCGGCAAAGGCCTGGAACGTTGGCGTGCCGTTCACGTTGACCTGCAACGCGGTCCGCGAATCTTTCTCGGTGGTAATCACATCACCCACGCGCAGGTCGAGCAACTCTTCCATGGTGATCGTCGTTTCGGCCAACACGACGTCGAGATTAACTGGGGCCTGATCGAGGTGGATCCCGATCGCCGCCTTCGACTGCGGTGTCGCTTCGGTGCTGCCATAGGCGAACCACGAGTTGGCCGTCAGCTTGTTGCTGATGCGTTCGATCGAATTGAACGGGATACATAAGTTGATCATCCCGCGGACATCGCCGATCGCCAACTCGAAGCTGACCAGCACGACCACTTCGTTCGGCGGCACGATCTGAACCAACTGCGGATTACTTTCGACGCGAACCACTTTCAAGTCGAGCGGCAGGACGTTTTCCCACGCATCTTTCAGTTCGACCAGGAACAAGTCCGAGATCCGCGAGACGAGCGTCAGTTCAATTTCTGTCAGCGGACGTCGTGTGGCTGGGGTGCTCTCTTTTCCGCCACCCAGCAGGCGATCGATGATCGGGTAGAGGATCGACGGATTGATGTCGAGGATCAGGTTCCCTTCCAGGGGATCAGCGGTCAGCAAGTTGAAGCAGCTGGGGTTTTCGAGACTGAAAACGAATTCGCTGTAGGTCAACTGATCGACGCTGGTCAGCTTCACCTCGACGATCGAGCGAAGCAGGGCCGAGAGAGCCGCACCGAAGTTGCGGCTGAACCCTTCGTGCATCGACTGCAGGGCCCGCATCTGATCTTTACCGACGCGTTCAGGCCGTTTGAAGTCGTACGGCGTGATCTTCTCGCGACCACGCACGGCACGTTGCGTGGGGGTCTCCGGTGGAGCCGCAACGGTAGCCTTGGACGGCTCGCTGCCGGTTTCCATTGCATTGAGAAGGCTTTCGACTTCTGCCTGGCTTAGAACGTTGTCTGCCATGAATCATTCCCTCGATTCACGAAAACAGGGACTCCGTCGTCTCGACTACTTACGGACGTGTCCCTCTCCCATGACGATGTACTTGTAGCTGGTCAGGGCATCGATGCCGCATGGACCGCGTGCATGAAACTTGTCGGTGCTGATTCCGATTTCTGCACCCAGGCCAAACTCGCCACCATCGTTAAACCGCGTGCTGGCGTTGACCATCACGGCTGAACTATCGATCTGAGCCGTAAACTTGCGGCTCGCCGACAGGCTCTCGGTAACGATCGATTCGGTATGACCTGAGCTGTATTGATTGATGTGGGCGATCGCCTCGTCGATGTCGTCGACGATCTTCACCGAAATGATCGGACCGAGATACTCGGTGCCGAAGTCTTCTTCGGTGGCGGCAACGGCCGATGGCAAGATCGCACAAGTTCGTTCATCCCCACGGATTTCAACCGATTCGGGAGCGAACGCTTCCGCCATCTTCGGCAGAAACTTCTCCGCGACTGCCTGGTGGACGACCAGCGATTCCGCCGCATTACAAACGCCGTAACGATGGCACTTGCTGTTGAACGTGATCTGAACGGCCATGTCCAAGTCAGCTGCCTGATCGACGTAAACGTGGCAGTTGCCGGCAAAGTGCTTGATGACCGGCATCGTGGCTTCTTCGCTGACGCGACGAATCAAACCTTCGCCACCGCGTGGGATGGCCACGTCGATCAATTGATTCAATTTCAAAAAGTGGCCGACCGCGGCTCGGTCGGTGGTCGATACCAACTGCAAGGCGTCAGCCGGAATACCAAACTCGACCGCCTTCTCTTGCAGGATCGAAACGATCGCTTGCGACGAGTGGATCGCTTCTTTGCCACCACGCAGGATGACTGCGTTGCCACTCTTCACGCAGATCGCCGCGGCGTCGGCGGTGACGTTCGGTCGCGATTCGTAGATGAAGAACACAACGCCCAGCGGAACGCGAACCTTGTTGATCACCAAACCGTTGGGGCGAACCGACGACTCGATGGTGGCACCGATCGGGTCGGTGAACATCGCGATCTCTTCCAACGCGGAGGCAATGCCGTCGACACGTTGTTGGGTGAGTCGCAGGCGATCGATCGCGGCGTCGGTCAAACCATACTGCGGAGCGTTAGCCAGGTCTTGTTCGTTGGCCTGAGCGATGGTCTCGAAGTTCTCGCGCAGGGCAGCAGCCGAGGCCTTAAGCCAGTCGTTTTTGGCCTGACCCGAAACAGTGGCCAGCACCCGTGAAGCCGCTTTGGCTCGCTGGGCCGTTTCCAGGCAGTAGGTGGTTAAGTCGAGATCGTCAGCAATCGCCATTCTTCAAACCTTGCGAAATCATTGGTCCAACGTGCGATTATCCCTGGAACAGGACATGGGGTCAATGCGAAAGGTTCGTACGGTGATTGCTTGGATATCACCGTAAGTGCTATCGTGAATAAGGTTTATGGCGATCGTGAGTGCGGCGGCAGCTGGACACAGGTGAATGGTTGGCAGTCGTTTTCTAACCGAAATAACGTTTTCAAGGGCAGGCTCCCCGGAGAGGCAAGAGAGCAAAGCCGCTATGCGAACTACGGATTAGCCTGAGACTGTCGCCAAATCGATGCCAGATGAAACCAACTTGCGATCCCGGAGCCGATGGTCAAGCCCGCCGCGTAAAGCCAAGGAACCCACTTGTCTGGTTCCGAAGGAAAATCGACCTGAAGTATTAAGACGATGGCAATTGTCGCGGCGGACATCAGCAGCATGGATAGTAGGATCGTTATCGCTGCGACGAATACCGATGGATTCGTGCCGAAAGACCGCGACAAAAGCACGGCGATCAGGGACGAAACTACCCCAGTGAACAGGCCAATCGCGGCACCGATTGCCATCATCATCCCCAAACTCATCAACAGTTCAGGTGGCTGCAGAAACAATGACGGAGTCGAGATTACCAGGGCAATCAGCAGAGCAAAGCCCATCGACATTCCGCCATAAACTGTGTGCAGCAGAAGCCCTCGCTTCCAGGACCACCAGGCATCGAAACTTGCCGTTGTCGCGGAATCGTCAGGGTGCGACATGGTGGAGAGCCTTGGGGTAAAAGGTTAAATCGGAAGTTCGGCCGAAATGCCATCGATTCCGCCCGTAGCGATGAAGGCGTCGAGAGCCTCTTTATTCGCTTTGACGTCATGAACGCGAATGATCTGCACGCCTAAACGAGCCAGGGTCAGCGTTGACCCCACAGTGGAAAGTGTACGGTCTTTATCTTTGTCCCCCAGGATTTTGGCGAGAAATCCTTTTCGCGAGTGGCCGACCAACAGAGGACAGCCGAGCGAATGGAACTCGTCGCACTTCGCCATCAGGTCGAGGTTATGTTGGTGTGACTTGCCGAACCCGATGCCAGGATCGAGGCAGATCTTGGCCCGGTCGATCCCTTCGTAACGAAGCTGGCGATAGCGGTTCTGCAAGTAATCGAAGATATCGAGCACGACATCGTCGTAGGTGGGATCGTCCTGCATTGTTTGCGGAGTCCCTTGCATGTGCATGGCACACACCCCGACGCCTGTTTCGATCGCCAACGGAATCATCGCGGCATCTGCTTCCATGCCGCTGATATCGTTGATGATTTCCGCCCCGGCGGCGATCGCTTCTTTGGCGACGGCGGCCTTGGTGGTGTCGATCGAGATTGGAATCGAGACTTGTTCGGCGATCCCTTGAATCACCGGAATGACTCGCATCAGTTCTTCCGCCGGATCGACAGGTTCCGAGTAAGGACGTGTGCTCTCGCCACCAATATCGAGGATCTCGGCTCCGTCAGCTTGCAACTGCAAAGCATGATCGATGGCGGCGTTCTTATCGAACCACTTGCCCCCGTCCGAGAAGCTGTCAGGCGTGACATTGACGATCCCCATCAGCATCGGAGTTCGCGAGAAGCGAAGCGTCTGGGTACGAAGCTGCCACGAGACTGCGCGGTACGGATATCGTTGGGCCAGAGTGGTGCTGTGTGGGATTGGTCTCATGCCAACATTTTAGCAAACTTTGACACGAGAAGAGGAGTAGGGAGGCGCCTACCAGGGTGCTTCCATGCTCCGAACCACTTCCTGGGCAAACTGTTCGATTGCATCCTGCTGAGCGGTGACCATCGATTGACCAGGTTCCGGATAAAGCAGCCCGTTGGCGGTAATCGTCTGGCTGCGAAGGACCGGGGCGAGATCGAGTGTGGCAGGCTGGCGAATCAACTGACCGCGCTGGTCGAGCCATTCGTAGCGAATCTGGAAACTCTCTTGCAGAATCCGCGGTTCGTCCAGCGTGTTAAGTCCCTGAACGATCTTTTCGTCAACCACTAGCGTTCCGCGAAGGACCGTATCGGCCGAGGCTTCGTCGGTGACCTTGTAGATGGTGACCGCCTCGATTTCTTTGATGACCGCTTCGGTGATCTTTTCGCCGAGCTCGGTTCGGAACGAGTTCGATTTGAAGACCGGAACGTAGACGGTTCGAATGTCAGGACGATAAAGACTACGATTGCCAAACTGATAGTGCACACAGCCCACCGTGCTGCCCGCTACGACCAGTAGCAAGGCAGTCAAGATCCGTCGGTAGTGTGCATTCAGGTTGGGCATATCGTCGGTTCGCCAGGGAAGGCGTTATCGCGAAGTCGTATCGTTTTCAGGTTTCGTGGCCAGGCTTTCGATCGGCTGAGGAGCGGCCTGGGGCAGATCCTTCTTGCGTTCAAGCCAGCTATACAGAAACTCGGCTGGAGGCGTTGGCGTGGCAGGCCGATCCTGGACCTCGGCAATTCGCTTCTTGGCTTCGTCCGCCATGTTCGATGATGGGAACTTCTCGATGATTTGTTGATAGTAATGACGTGCCCCAGCGTATTCGCGGCGGCGATCGTAGAACGTCGCTTTGAACCAGAGGCGTTCGGCCTGAGAGGCACGGATATCGAAGTCGAGTTTCTCGATAACCTGCATGTTCTCTTGAGTCTTATCAGGGAACTGACGCTTCAAGCGAGTCAGCAAGGTTTCGGCATCATTCAAAGGCTTCCCGTCATATTCGGCCCCTTGATAAACCTTCAGTTTCGTCACCACTCCCAAGTAGTGAGCATTGAACTGGTGCTCGCTGGTAGGGAAGTTTTCGCGAAGGTCGGAATAGAAGCGGTCGGCTGCCTCGAAGTTGCCTTCACGGAAATGAGCGTTCGCTGCGGCCAGCGTCGCGTCGTCGGCCAGGTCGCCACTTGGATCGTCCAGCCGAATCAGGTCGAACAGTTTGACCGCGTTACCGAAGCGATCGAACAGCGGCAGTTGCGAGTCGGTCAGGTTCGGCTGCAACGCCCACGTGCGTTCGGTCGTATGACGATCGAGCCAATAGCGGGCCAACTTGAAGCGGCGCGTTCCGATCACGTCGAGATGTTTGGTGTTGGGATACTTCTTCACCAGGTTGTCGTACTGCTTGGTCGCGTCGGGATAGTTGTCGACGAAGAAGTAGCATTCACCGGCATACATCAACGCGTCTTCTTCCAACGTCGAGTTCTGGTGATAGAGCCCAGCGCGAAGGAACAAGCCAGCGGCCTGGTTCAGCTTGGCGGCTCGTTGGGCACCCTCTTGTGCCATCCCTTGTTCGTAGATGCTCTCGGCCTGAGCGAACAGCTTCTTGGCCAAGGCTCGATTTTCAGAGGTGTTGCCGGTTGCTTCTAGCGTTTTGGCACCGACCCCCGTCGGATCCCACCATGCCGCTTCTTTGGCAGGCTCGGCTTCCGGCGATTGGCCTCGCTGAACTTCTTCTTCGTAGCTGACCTGGGCGACAGCACCATCCGACGGGTTAAAGACCGTGGACGGTGGTACCGGGTCTCGCTGGCCGAAGTTCATGCAACCTGGCGCGCAAAGAGCCGGCAGAATGCCAAGGGAGACGATCCATGTTGTTTTCATCATCGAGGACTTCCTTGCCCTTCTCGTGGTCCATCCCGAAATCAGATCGCCAGAATTCTTAGGTATTCTCGCAATCTGGGTGTCTTGCCCAGGGTATGGCTAAGGTATCTGTTGACGAGTGCCCGGACCTCCATGGCCAGACGTGATGGAATCTCAGTCGATTGCCACCGCTCGTCCTCCGCGGCATACGTCGCTAACAAGTGCAATGTTTCAATCGCCACGTCGATGACCTGACGATGTCCACTGCGGGCTCTTCGCGAAAGCACGCCACCAGCGAGCAGTCCAAAAGGAGTACGCCCCCGCTCGGCAATCGGTTCACCTGTTTCGACACAATGGGTCAACTCAGGCAACTGGCCAAGGTAGCGGAGCAGCATCATTTCAAACCGCAACACTAAGCGAGCAACCTCTTCCAACCGGTTCAACCGCGAAAGGATATCGTCGGCCAAATGAAACAGTTCCGGGTGCGGATCGGAGCGATCGGTCATCTCGGCTAACAACTCGGCCACATAGTAACCGGCGTAAAGATGTTCGGTGCTCTTCTGCCCACCACGAAAACGTCGTTCGACTTTCGCTTCCGTAAGCAAGTCGAGGCTGTCGCTTTTTTTGTGGAGGAAGACTATTCGACTTACAGTCAGCAGGTCAAGGCCAGACTCGAAGGGGCTCTTGGGACGCTTGCATCCCTTCGCTAGTGCCGAGATCTTGCCGAATTCCTCGGTAAATAGCGTGATGATGCCCGAGGTCTCGCTGAAGTCGACGGTTCGAATAACGATTGCTAGCGTCTTTTCCGCCGACATAAGATGTAGATTTTCTGAGAGATTCCGCGTTCAAGCTACCATGCCCGATCTAGTAGCTATGCTGGCTGGGGCTTGTTTTGCCGAGTTCGGATGAGTCGCAACTGGTGAATCCGACGTCGATCCGAGGCAGTGACCAGGATCTCGACGTCGCCGACCTGCAGCTTCTCGCCTGGCTTGGGAATCCGTTTCATCTCGTGGATCACCAGCCCGCCGATCGTATCGTAATCGTCATCTTCAGGGAGTTCCATGCCCAGGACTTCGTTGATGTCCTCGACGTGGGCCTTCGCGGTAACATCCGCTTCTTCGTTCGAGATCTGGACGATTCCGTTATCGGTTTCGTCGAGATCGTGTTCGTCGACAATCTCGCCGACGATTTCTTCCAGCACGTCTTCGATGGTGACCAGGCCGGTGACGGCATGGTATTCGTCAACCACCAAAGCCAGGTGGGTGCGTTTGCGAAGGAAGTACTTCAGCAATTCACTCACCGTCATGCTTTGCGGGACATGGATGACCGGACGCGAAAGTTCCAGCAGTGACTTGCGGGTCGACTCAGGACGAGCTAACTCGGGAAGCAGGTCTTTCACGTATAAGAGGCCTGCGAAGTTGTCGCGGCTGCCATCCCAGATCGGGATTCGTGTGCGACCAGTCTTCGAGATAAACTCGACCGTTTCCCACCACTGCGTCGTCGCGGCCAGGGCGTCGATCTCGCTGCGAGGGGTCATGATGCTGGCGGTTTCGGTATCGTCGAGGTCCATCACCCCTTCGATCATTTCGCGGGCATCTTCTTCGATATGACCTTCGCGGATTGCTTCGGTCACGATCGTGCGGATCTCTTCTTCGAAGTCTTCTTCTTCATCGGTCGGTTCGTCTTCGATCCCAGCGGCACGCTTCAACAGTCCGCCCAGCAGGTCGACGCCGAAGGTAACCGGGTAAAGAACCGTGCTGACCATCGACCAGACGGGCCAGGTGTAGTAGATGAAGGCGGGGCCAAAATGTTCGGCAATGGCCCACGGCAGCCAGACCATCGACACCATCAAAACGGCCGTCACGCCGACGACGTCGCCGGTGAACGTGAGTGGATCGAGGAGCGACTCTTCCCGAAACAGCCAGGCCTGGCTCGAAATCAGGAACAAGGCCAGCGAGAGCACTTGAAGGGCCTGGGCAGCCAGGGCGGCAAGTTCGTGGTGCTCGTGAATGGTACTGAAGAGTCGGGGGCGGTTTCGCTTTTCGCAAAACTCTTCCAGGTCGTGCCACAACATGTCAGGCAGAATCGTGGCGGCGATCGACGACAGGATCAGAATCAACAGACTGGATGTGGACAGCCAGACGAATAACGTGGGTCCCATCGCTTAAGTCGCTCCTTGATTCGGGGTACCGGTCGCTGGGGACTGGCCGTTGTATTGAATGCCAAGCTTGGCCAGATAGTGCTGCTCGAGCCGACGCATCTCGAGGCGATCGTCGTCTTCGTGATCGTCGTAGCCGGTCAGGTGCAAGCAGCCATGGACGACGTAAAGAGTCATTTCTTCTTCCACCGACCAGCCATGCTGCTGGGCCTCATCGGCAGCGTATTGAGCACTCAACATGATCTCGCCAGACAGAAAGCCATCTTCGTCGTCCATCGGAAACGTGATGACATCGGTCGGGTAATCGTGTTGGAGAAAGCGAACGTTGAAGTCGTGGATCTCCTGGTTGTCCACGATGGCGATACCGACTTCGCCCCGTGGGTATCCTTCCCCAGAGAAGACTTGAGAGACAGCCTGGACGAATAACGCCTCGGGAACGTTAAATTCCTCTTGGCGGTTAGATAAATTGACTTCGTAGTCGGAGGACATCGGTCTCGCTTTAAGCAGGCTGCGAACTGGGGTACTTCACACGACCATGATAAACGGCGGTGAGGCTTTTGGTCACACTGGATTGAATTTGACGCAGTTCGCGTAGCGTCAGACCACATTCGTCGAACTGGCCATCGAGTAATCGTTTCATGGACAGTTCTTCGACGAGGGCACTGATGCGGGCCGAAGTTGGCTCGACCAGCGTCCGGCAGGCACTTTCCACCGCGTCGCAAATCATCAGCACCGCGGCTTCCTTGGTTTGTGGTTTCGGACCTGGATAGCGGTAGATGGTTTCGTCTACTTCCCGTTCGTCTGGGTTCGCTTCGACCTTGGCGCTGGCGACACGGTAGAAGTACTCGACCAGAGTCGTACCGTGATGCTGTTCGATGAAGTCGATAAGCGCGCGCGGCAACCGGTGCTGCCGCGCCAAGTCGGCTCCATCTTTCACGTGAGCGATAATCACCAGCGTGCTAATCGCCGGGTTCAAGCCATCGTGACGATTGTCGGATGCATTCTGGTTTTCGACAAAGTATTCCGGCTTCATCATCTTGCCGATGTCGTGGAAATAAGCACCCACGCGAACTAGAAGGCCGTTGGCGCCAATCGATTCAGCGGCTGACTCCGCGATCGAAGCGACCGTGATCGAGTGGTTATAAGTACCTGGGGCTCGCTGAGCTAGTTTCTGTAGCAACGGATCAGCGGCATCGCCCAGTTCCAGCAAGCTGATGTCGGTGAGCACACCGTACGCCTTTTCGATAAACGGCAGCAGCCCTGTCATCACGAAGCCGGCACCGATGGCGAAGCCACCTTGCCAGGCCGCCGATTGCAGCAGCGACATCGTGACGGGCTGTCCAGAGACGATGCTGACACCATACTTCGTGCAGAAGGCGACTACGCCAGCCCATAAGCCAACGAAGATCAGCTTGTTGCGGCTGCGGATGCGATTCATCGAAAGCGTCGCGGCGCTGCAGGTCGCAGTAATCGTAACAAACGCGATCAGTCCGCTGCCGGTTGTCAGCACGATGGCCAGACTCACGCACGCGGTCACCAGCAAGGCGAACTCCTGGCGATAGACGATCGAGATCGTCATGGCCAACAGCATTGTCGGGATGATCTCGGCCTGCCAGCGATCGTCGAACCAATAACCAAGCGCGACTGTCGCACAAACCGGAACCAAGAACAGCAGGTATTCGTTCAGATCTCGCAGAATGGTCGGGCACTTAAAGACCAGGTAAATCGCACACAACGTTCCCAAGGCGTAATACATCCCCAGGATCGCCAGCGAATAGATCGTTTTCGAGAAGAAGCTTCGCTGCTGGCAATAGGCGTCGTGCTCGGCATGCAAAAGATCGATGTCGATGTCGTTGAGCGGTTTGCCAGCGATAACGACGGCGTCTTTCGTCGAATAGATATGCATGACCGGTTCGACTGCGGCGACTGCTTTCTCACGTTCTTTCGCAGTTGCAACGGGATCGATTTTCAGCGTGCCGGGCAGGTTCTTTTCGACCCAGAAGTCGACTGCGCGAACAAAGAACTTGATGTCTTCGTCTTTGACTAGTTCTTCCAGTTCCAACTGCAAGCTGCGGCGAATCTTTTCCAGGACCTGAGCCTTCAGAACATCGTTCTGCGAAATGATCTGCTGATTCGGATTCGGACCGGCCGAGACCACAATGATGCTCGCGGCCTGACCTTGCTTCTGTTCCAACTGGTCTGGTGCCAGGATACCGCGGGAAGCGTAAGGCTTCATCGCCGCTTCGATCCGCTGCTGAAAGGCATTGAGCATGCCATCGCGACCAAGCAAAGCTTTCAACTGGGTGAACTGCGCTTCGCGTTCTTTCGGATCGAGCGGAGCGACGTTGTCGTCTGCGATCGGGAAGAACTCGTTCCAGAGACGTTCGACTTCGGCGTCGAACTGCTTCGCGCTTTGCAGCCGGGCAATCGTGGTCTGCAGTTCGGTCCGCATGTTATCGAGTCGAGACGGGTCGTTGATGTAGACCGACATCGACTCATTTTCCGCATCGCGCTGCGCCTTGGCGGTCGCCAGTGGATCGGGAACGGAGAATTGAACCCGGGGATGGATCTCGGCTGGCGGAACGTAACCCAGGCGATAGTCCATCGCAGGATTCCATGCCCCGGTAACCAACCAGAGAGCAACCGCCGCAAAGAGGGCGCATGCCAGGTAAAGGAGTTTGTCTGGGTGCGAGAGTTCCGATACGAACCGCCGAAACGTTCCCGGAGGAAGTTCCAAAGAGGCGACGTGTTTGGCTCGTTTTCTCGACTTACCGGGTTGCGCCATGATTTAGCCGCCTTCGCTACCGAGTTCGTTTTCTGAACTCGTTTCGTAGGCATCCACAATCTTTTGCACCAGCGGATGACGCTGGATATCTGCGTTGCTTAACTCGACGCGGGCAATTCCATCAATGTTGCGAAGCCGATACAAGGCATCGGTCAAACCACTTCGTACTCGAGGCGGAAGGTCGTTCTGGGTGATGTCCCCACTGATGACCATTCGCGAGTCCTTACCCATCCGGGTCAGGAACATCTTCATTTGGGCCGATGTCGTATTCTGGGCTTCGTCCAGAATGATGAAGGCATTCTTCAGTGTCCGCCCGCGCATGAAGGCCAGGGGAACGACTTCGATAACATCGGTCGCCATATACTGCGTGATGAGATTCGGCTCCATCATTTCCGAAAGCGAGTCTAACATCGGTCGCAGGTAGGGGTTGATCTTCTCATACAACGTCCCGGGAAGGAAGCCAAGTTGTTCGCCAGCTTCCACGGCAGGACGGACAAGAACAATCTTGCCGATACGGTTTTCTAGTAACGCTTCGACCGCCAGGGCTACGGCCAGGTAAGTTTTGCCTGTACCGGCAGGTCCCAGGGCGAAGACCATGTTGTAATTGCGGATCGCCTCGACATAGGCGACCTGGCCGGGGGTCCGTGGTTTGACCCCGCCACCTTTCTGGAATGTGGCAATAGGTATCGTTCGACGAATGGTCGGTTCGCCGTTGACTTCGCCCAGGGCCTCGTCCAGGTCTTCTTTGTCGAGCGTTCCGTTGCGTTCCAAGCGGTGGCGCAGATCTTCCACGACACGAATCGCCTTGGCGACGGCGCGTTCTTCGCCTGAGATGCTCACGCGTTCGTCGCGATGGGTGATCGAGACGTTCAGCGAATCGCGGATACGTCGAAGATGTTGGTCGCGACTACCGAAAAGTTGGAGGACCGAGGCATGGTCCAAAAATTTGATCGTTGCTTCGTACATCGATTTAGGCAGGGCCTATCGCCTTATGCCGGAAAGGAAGAATTCCTACGTCAAAATATAGACAATGTTTCAGTCGTGGGAATGAGCGCTGTTGGCGCCTTGGTTGTAACCCTAGTATCAGAATAGGGTTAGGCGTGTATGGCAATTCGTTGGCGAATGGGATAATTGTGCTTAATCGGCACAACTTACCAGCCGGGACCGACAATACCGAGTTCCCAGCACAGCAAGGCGACCGGTGCCCCCAGCAGCATCGAATCGAGAACATCGAGCACGCCGCCGAGGCCGACGAGCCATTTGCTGGAGTCTTTTGTCTCCATGTCGCGCTTGAACATCGACTCGGCCAGATCTCCGATCATGCCAGCTGGCGAGACCAACAAAGCAAAGAGAAGCCAACCTAGCGGCATCGATGGGATCGGTGCCCCGGCGATCCACGGGCCAATCAGCTGAAAGACCAGGTAGCTTCCGAGACACGCCGTGGCCAATCCGCCGAGCGTACCTTCCAGTGTTTTTCCAGGACTTAGCCTGGGGACAAGTTTGGTGCGACCAAAGTTCGAACCAATAAAATAAGCGCCGATATCTGAAATCTTCACGACGACGATCATCGAGAGTAACGCGACCATGCCGTAGGCGTTCCCTTGTGGGGTGCCTTGCTCGACCAGACGTAGGCGAACGACAAAACTCAGCAGCCCTCCCACGTAGAAGATCGCGAAGATCGTGAGCCCGAGGTGAATCATCGAAGCGCCCGGTTTTTCGTACCGGCGCATTTCTCCTACGATCGCCAGGATGGCCCCGAAGGCCAGCGCGTATAGGACCCATTCCGATTGAACGGCTTGCGAGGGAATCTGCGAGCTAGGCCACCAGATCGGAAGGCTTGCCGTAAGCATGACCGTCAGCGTACCGAGGTGACACGACCAGCCAATCGGTCGAAGCTGTTTCGCCCGGAGCAGGTCCAATACTTCTTCCGCGGCAAGAACCGCCAGCAGGATGACCAGCGGCAACAGCCACAATCCGGGCCGGCCAAAGTTCTGGTTGAAGTCGAGCCAACAAAGTCCGCAAAGAGGCAGAATTATGGCAATCGATCCAATCAATCGCCACTTGAGCACGCGTCAACTCCTGAGGGGCCTTGGTTGGTAAGGCCACCAAAACGACGATCTCGCGAGGCGAAGTTTTCAATCGCATCTCGCAAGGTTTCTTCGCGAAACTCTGGCCAGCAAAGATCGGTAACCCACAGTTCGGAATAGCTGATCTGCCAGAGCAGGAAGTTGCTGATCCGCATCTCGCCGGCTGTGCGAATCATCAGATCGGGGTCAGGCATACCGCGGGTATAAAGATGCTGGGCGATCGTTTCTTCGGTGATCTCTTCGGTGGTGAGCCTTCCCTCTTTCACCCCTTCCGCGATGCAACGAACCGCGTCGACCATCTCGGCCCGGCCGCCATAATTGATTGCCAGACAAAGCGTGGTGCCGGTGTTGTTGGCACTCATCTCGATGGTCTTGTCCATCTCGCGCTGGACTTGCTCGGGGATACCATCACGGCGACCGATGATCTGGACGCGGACGTTTTGCTTCATGATCGTCGAGCGTTCTTCGATCATGTATTGCTCGAGCAGATGCATCAGGAAGTCGAGCTCGTGCTGGGGTCGCTTCCAGTTCTCGCTGGACAAACAGTACAGCGTCAACTGACCGATCTTCAGGCGTGCACATTCCTCGACGGTGCAGCGGACCGAAGTCACGCCGCGCCGATGTCCTTCAATACGAGGCAATCCCTGGCGTTGAGCCCAACGACCGTTGCCATCCATGATAACCGCGATGTGATTCGGAAAGCGGTCGCGAGGAAGGTCCTCGATCGGATGTCGCGCTGTCGTCGCCGTTTTAGACACGTCGCTTCGTGGGCCAATAAAAGGAACGAAAACCAGGGAACGTTAAATCTCGATACCTATTATGACAGTTCCCTGGGTTCGATTTCAACGCGGGATTTAGGTTACCGCCAGCTTCAGAACGTCTTTGGTGAAAATGGTTTGCTTGCGGTCTGGGCCAACCGAGACCACACCCACCGGGAAGCCAACCAGTTCTTCAATCCGTCGGACGTAGGCCAGTGCGTTGGCTGGCAAGTCGTCCAGGCTGCGAGCACCGGTGATTTCTTCGGCCCAGCCTGGCATCGTTTCGTAAATAGGCTTCAGATTGCGGATGTCGTCGACATGCGATGGGAAGCGGGTAATTTGCTCGCCATTGAGTTCATAGGAGGTGCAAATCTTGATTTCGTCGAACGTCGACAGCACGTCCAGCATCATCAGCGAGAGGACGTCGATACCGCTCACACGGGCTGTGTAGCGAACGGCGACGGCATCAAACCAGCCGGTACGTCGTGGACGGCCGGTGGTCGTGCCATATTCATTACCACGCTTGCGAATCTTTTCGCCTGTTTCGTCGTGCAGCTCGGTGGGGAAGGGGCCTCCACCAACGCGGGTGCTGTAGGCTTTGGCGACACCAATTACCTGATCGATGTGCTTGGCGGGGACACCGGCACCTGCCGAGGCGCCAACGCCGGAGCTATTGCTGCTGGTCACGAACGGGTAGGTCCCGTGGTCAACGTCGAGCAAAGCGCCTTGGGCACCTTCAAAGAGAATGGTCTTCTGTTCGTCGACAGCGTTGAGCAGCAAGTCGGTCGAATCGCAGACGAACGGACGGAGTCGTTCGGCGTAGGCTGCGAATTCTTCGTAGATCTTATCGGGATCGAGCGGTTCGAACTGGCCGTCTTCGTACATGCTGGCGATCGTGCGATTCTTCTTCTCGCAGATCATGTAGACCTTGTCTTTGAAGTTCGGTCGCATCATGTCGCCGAGGCGGATCGCATAGCTGCGGCCCACTTTGTCGCGGTAGCAAGGGCCGATACCACGCAACGTGGTGCCGATGTTCTCGCCGTCGGCGGTTCCCTGGTTCATCGCACGGTCTTCGGCAATGTGCCAAGGGAAGATGATGTGCGAGCGATCGCTGAGACGCAAATTGTCGATGGAAACGCCGCGCTCGGTCAGGGCGTCCATTTCACCAAGCAGGATGGGTGGATTGATGACCACCCCGGCGGTGATGACGTTCAGCACTTCACTGCGCAAGATACCACTCGGGATATGGTGCAGCTTGTAGACGTTCTCGCCGTCGACGACGGTGTGACCGGCATTCGCTCCGCCCAGAAAACGGGCCACGATATCGTGCTGCTGGGTCAAAAGATCGACGAGCTTACCTTTAGCCTCGTCACCCCACTGCAAACCAATAACACACGAACCAGCCACAAACCTTCTCCAGTGATAGCAATCAATTCAGGACGAACCCACCTAGTGTAGCGCGAATCGGGGGAGGTGGTCAACGAGGCGAACCACCCCGGAAACGCCAATCTGGGGGAATTAACCTTCATTCCAACAGGCCAAACCGATACACTTCCCGATACCGGGAGCCTGCTCTCGAATTCCCGAAATTCTGGTCATTTATCACAATTTGCAACCTTCTTCACTCGCTGCTGCCATGAATTCGCTGCTTGTCCTGGCACTTCTGATGGCCACTCCGGAAGCCCCGGCAAACCAAGGCTTCGATACGCTGGTGGTCTGTCCGCAGCCCTACGTTGCCGCCATGCAGCCCTGGTTTGACTACCGAATGAAGCAGGGACACCGGATCGGGGTGGTCACCGATACGTCCTCGAAAGAAGCAATCCGAACGACCATTCGCGAAGCGGCCGAGGCAGGTCCTCTCCAACAGGTGCTGTTAGTGGGGGACGCGATCGCCGATCAATCGGACGCCATCGGCGTGCCGGTTCATTACCAGAAGGCGGTCGTGAATGTCTTGTTTGGCTCGGAGCCTGAAATTCCGACCGACAACTTCTATGCGGACCTGAACGACGACCAGATCCCGGACATCGCGGTCGGGCGGTTTTCGGTAAGCAGTGAAGAAGAATTGAAGACGATCGTGGCCAAGACGTTGGCTTACGAAACCAAGCTTCCTTCCGGCGACTGGCAACGGCGATTGCACTTTGTGGCAGGCCTCGGTGGCTTTGGTTCGGTGGTCGATACCTTGATGGAATCGGTTACCAAGAAATTTCTGACCGACGAAATTCCGGCCCACTTCGATGCCGTCGTGGCCCAGGGAAGCTGGCAAAGTATCTACTGCCCCGACCCTCGCGAGTTCCGCGATGAAGTCCTGAAGCAGCTCAACGATGGTGGATTGTTCTGGGTGTATATGGGGCATGGGCATGTCGAGCACCTCGACTATGTTCGAGTACCCAATGATGCCTTCCCGATTTTCTCGAACAACGATGCCCTGGCTCTACGCAACGAGCGCTCGAACCCGATCGCAATCTTTCTGGCCTGTTACACAGGGGCTTTCGATGCCCCACGAGACTGCCTGGCGGAGCGACTCCACCGAGCAAAAGGTGGGCCGGTCGCGGTTTATGCCGGATCGCGTGTGACGATGCCTTACGCCATGGGTGTCATGGGCACGGAGATGCTGCAGCAGTATTTCGTCGAGAAACAACCAACGCTGGGGCAACTGATTCTGCATGCCAAGCAGGAAACCATTCGCCAGAGTGGCAAGTCAGGCAATCGCAAGATGCTCGACACAATGGCCAGCCTCGTCAGTCCCAAGCCGAAACTGCTGCGGGAAGAACGGCTTGAACATATGGCTTTGTTCAACCTGCTTGGCGACCCGCTGCTGAAGCTACCGCATGCTTCGCCGGTCGAGATTGAGGCACCCAAAGTAGCCGAGCCAGGGCAGACGATCGAAATCGCGGGCACCACCGAAATAGCGGGTAAGGTCCATGTGGAGTTGGTCTGTCGACGCGATGGATGTGTCGAAACGCTCGCTAAGCGGGCACTCTACGATGCCCGTCACGATCAACTGGCGAGCTACAACCAGACCTACCAATCAGCCAACGATCGCTGTTGGGAATCGGTCGAGGTGCTGCCGGTCGACGGCAACTTCACCACCCGTTTGTTGGTGCCAGAGGCCTGCGAGGGGCCATGTCATGTCCGAGTTTGGGTGGAAGGTGCTTCGCAAGTCGGGTTAGGTTCGCACGATATCGAGATCCGATCACGCCCTGCGAAGCCGCAAACCGAAGGGGAACTGGCCGGCCAGTAGCCACTCGATCGGTCACGGAATTGCGAGAAGATCGCCACTAAGTTGCTTTTCGGGAATTTCTCTCCCGAGAACGCTTGATTCATGCTGTAGGATCAAGGTAGAGTAAATTGCAAATCGGGCGTTGCTCGCCCGGATTCCTAAGGGTCGGCACTTGCTCCGAAGATGTCAGCCGACCTCCCGCCTGAACTACCAACCTTCCGCAGAACGGGACGTTCTTATGAGATCGCGGCTACTTCGTGGCAATTGGCGCTGGATAGCTTTCAGCGTTTGCTTGGTAACCTTGGCCGGTTCGGCCCAGATGGCCAACGCCGAAGGTACCGACGAGATTGACTTCAACCGCGATATCCGTCCGCTGCTGTCTGATCGATGCTACGCCTGCCATGGCCCTGACGAAAATCACCGGGCTGGGGGGATTCGTTTCGATCAGGCCGAAAGTGCCTACGGCGAAGCGGACTCTGGTGAGATCGCCATCGTGCCTGGCAAGCCAGACGAGAGCGAACTGATCGCTCGAATTGTCAGTCAGGACGAATCAATCCAGATGCCTCCACCAGACTCGAACAAGAAGTTGAGTCCGGAGGAGATCGAGACCTTGCGACGTTGGATCGCTCAGGGAGCCAAATACCAGTCGCACTGGTCGTTTGAAGTTCCCCATAAAAGCGATCCACCACAAACCACGCTCGCCGGCTGGGATCAAACCGAGATCGATCGTTTTCTGGCGGCTCGTCTCGAAAAAGAGAAGCTGACTCCATCGGCCGAAGCGGACAAGCGAACGTTGATTCGCCGCGTGACCTTCACGCTGACCGGCATGCCACCCACGATCGAAGAGGTCGATGCCTTCCTGGCCGATGAATCGCCTGATGCCTACGAGAAAGTGGTCGACCGTCTCTTGGCGTCGCCCAAGTATGGCGAACACATGGCTCGGCATTGGCTCGATGCGGCCCGCTTCGCCGATACGCACGGCTTGCACCTGGACAACTTCCGCGAGATGTGGATGTACCGTGACTGGGTCATTCAGGCCTTGAACGACAACAAGCCTTACGACGTCTTTCTGACCGAGCAGTTGGCAGGCGATCTGTTGCCCAATCCATCGTGGGAACAGAAGGTGGCCTCTGGCTTCAATCGTTGCAACGTGACGACCAACGAAGGTGGTTCGATCACGGAAGAAGTCAAAATGCGAAACGTCAACGATCGCGTGGTTACCACCGGCACCGTCTTCATGGGGCTGACCATGGACTGCACGCGTTGCCACGACCATAAGTACGACCCGCTGAAGCAAAAAGACTTTTACGCGATGTACGCGTTCTTCAACAGCATCGACGGCAGCCCGATGGATGGCAACGTGAAAGATCACGCTCCGTCCATCTACTCGAAAGAGGCGGTCGAGCAGATCGCATCGTTCGATCAGCAAATCAAAGCGAAGAAAGAAGAAACTCAAGCGACCCTCGCCAAGATCGAATACCAGGACCCAGGTCCCGGCGTCGACAATCCGGAAGTCAAAGCGGAAGAAGTGGTCTGGATCGAAGATGCTCCGCCGGAAGGTGGCGTGGTCAGTGGCAACTACAACTGGGTTGCCGCACCGGAGCCTGTCTTCAGTGGCGAGAAGTCTGCCAAGCGAACTTCGACCGGCAACGATCAGGTCTTCTTCACCGGGGCGAAGACTCCTTTGACGATCTTCAAAGGGGACGTGATGTTCGGTTACGTCTACCTCGATCCGAAGAACCCGCCGCGTGAAATCATGTTCCAGTGGAACGACGGCGACTGGGATCAACGGGCCTATTGGGGCGAAGACCTCATCCCTTACGGCAACAACGGTTCGACCAAGCATCGCCTCGGAGATCTACCGGAAGCGGGCAAATGGGTTCGTCTCGAGATCCCGATCGACAAGGTCAAACTGAAGGAAGGTGCCAAGATCAACGGATGGGCATTCACGCAGTTTGACGGGACCGTGTATTGGGACAAGGCAGGCGTCGTGACGAAGTACGGCAAGTCGCCGCAGTTCAAGTCGATGGTGGCCTGGACCGAATACGCCGCGAAGAATCTCGATACGGTCATTCCTGAAAACAAGCAGGTTACCGAAATCCTGAAGAAGGCAGCTGATCAACGCAACGAAGAAGAGGCTAAGAAACTGCAGCGATACTTCCTCGAGTTTGTCTGTGCTGACACGCAGGAAACCTTCGACAAGCTACGTGCCGATCTGAAGTCGCTGGCCGACCAGCGCAGCAGCGTGGTTAAGGATTCCCCCACGACATTGATCTACAAGGAAGCGGCCAAGCCGGTAAAGGCCTTCATCCTGGAACGTGGCGAGTACGATCAAATAGGGGAAGAAGTGACTCGCGATGTCCCATCGTTCCTGCCGCCGATGACCGAAGAGATGCCACGCGATCGTTTGGGCCTGGCCATGTGGCTGTTGGCTCCGAACCATCCGCTGACCGCCCGCGTTGCGGTGAATCGTTACTGGCAGCATGTTTTCGGAACGGGCCTGGTGAAGACGTCGGAAGACTTCGGTTCCCAAGGAAGTGTCCCCAGCCATCCGCAACTGCTGGATAACCTGGCGGTCGAGTTCCGCGAGAATGGTTGGGACATCAAGCGATTGATGAAACGGATGGTGATGACGGCCGCCTATCGCCAATCGTCCGATGTCTCGCCTGAGATGGCCAAGCGTGATCCTGAGAATCGTCTGCTGGCTCGCGGACCTCGCTTCCGTCTGGATGCCGAGTCGCTCCGAGATCAAGCTTTGGCTGTGAGCGGACTGCTAGTGGAAACCATCGGCGGTCCGTCGGTGAAGCCTCCCCAGCCCGATGGGCTTTGGAAGGCAGTCGGTTACTCTGGCAGTAACACCGTGCAGTTCAAGGCGGACGAAGGTCACGAGAAGATCCATCGCCGAACGCTCTACACGTTCATCAAGCGAACCGCGTTGGCTCCGCAGCTTAGTACGTTCGACGCGCCCAATCGCGAGTCATGTACCGTCCGTCGCGAACGAACTAATACGCCGCTTCAAGCATTGCTGCTGCTGAACGATCCACAGTACGTCGAAGCGGCTGTCGCTTTGGCAGGCCGGACGATGGACACCGGCGGTGCCGATCCAGTCTCGAAGATTGACTATCTGATTTCGCTCTGCCTGCTCGATCCCGAGAACCAGGTTCTGCGAAAAGAACTCGAATCGCTCTACTTCGATAGCTTGACCTACTTCCAGGAAAACCCGGAAGCCGCGAGCAAGCTGGTTGGTAAAGACGAGAACCCGGCCGAACTGGCTGCCTGGGCGATTGTCTGCAACACGATTTTGAACCTCGATGAAGTAGTTACGCTGCGTTAATCGCAGGGCCCCAGAACATTCAAAGGACCAAGTGATGGATCCTCGCCAAGAATATTTTCGTGCGATCACGCGTCGGCACTTCTTTCAGCAAGGAGCACTCGGGCTCGGCGCCGCGGCGTTGGCTTCGATGACCGGCGATTCGGCTGAAGCTGCCAAGTTGCCCAGTTCTGGCATTGGCGGTCTGCCAACGTTGCCACATTTCGCCCCGAAAGCGAAACGGGCGATCTACTTGTTCATGGCGGGCGCTCCGTGCCAGATGGACTTGTTTGACTACAAGCCGCAAATGAACGAGTGGTACGACAAGGACTTGCCCGAATCGGTTCGTCAGGGACAACGTCTCACCACGATGACCTCTGGCCAGTCGCGGTTCCCGATCGCACCTTCGAAGTTCAAGTTTTCGCCCCACGGCGAGAACGGCACGATGGTCAGCGAATTGTTGCCATACCACGCCAAGATGGTCGACGACATCGCGATCGTGAAGTCGGTCCATACCGAAGCGATCAATCACGATCCGGCCATCACCTACATCTGCACCGGCAATCAGTTGCCTGGTCGTCCGAGCCTTGGCTCGTGGCTGAGCTATGGGTTGGGTTCGATGAACGCCAATCTGCCAACTTTCGTGGTGATGACTCCCAACTGGAGTGGTCGCCAGCAAGCTCAGGCACTTTACAACCGCCTTTGGGGAGCAGGATTTCTGCCCTCGAAGCATTCCGCGGTTACCCTTCGCAAGTCGGGTGATCCGATCTTGTTCCTTTCCAACCCGGAAGGGATCGATGGTTCGCTCCGTCGGCGAATGCTCGACAGTGTTTCTCGCATCAACGAAGAAACGTATCGATTGTCGGGAGACCCGGAAACGCAGTCGCGTATCGCGCAGTACGAAATGGCTTTCCGAATGCAGTCTTCGGTGCCAGAACTGGTCGATCTGCGTCATGAATCACAAGCCACGCTCGACATGTATGGCCCCGATGTCTCGAAACCAGGCACCTTCGCGGCAAGCTGTTTGTTAGCTCGCCGAATGGTTGAGCGGGATGTGCGGTTTGTGCAGATCTTTCACCGTGGTTGGGATCAGCATGGCAACGTTGCTGGCGACTTGCCGGCCCAGGCCAAAGATGTCGACCAGGGAGCATGGGCTTTAATCCAAGACCTGAAAATGCGTGGCATGCTGGACGACACGCTGGTGGTCTGGGGGGGCGAGTTCGGGCGTACGATCTATAGCCAAGGTGGCTTGTCGAAGCAGAACTATGGTCGCGACCATCATCCTCGCTGCTTTACGGTTTGGATGGCTGGTGGCGGTATCAAGCCAGGTCTTGTGCATGGCGAGACCGACGATTTCAGCTACAACATCGTGAAAGATCCGGTTCATATTTCGGATATGAACGCGACCATCTTGCATTGCCTGGGAATCGATCATCGCAAGCTTTCGATTCCATTCCAGGGGCTCGATGTCCGTCTCACCGGGGTCGAAGAGCGACACCCGGTCAAAGAACTTCTGATTTAGCCTTCGATCGATGGATCCGACTTCGATCGAAGCCGCCGACGATATTTCCTGTTTGGGATCTCGCTCGCCAGAAGAGGAGAGCCACGGTTTGCCACGGGGGGCAAGCGAATCCCAAAGTTTTAGCCACGGTTCGTCGGCGGCAAGGGCAATGAGGGGGCGATTTCCATCGCCGAACTACTTGGTAGCCCGGCTGATGTAAGCAGGAATCTGCAGGTCTTCCTTGGAAGGCTTGATCATGGCACGAGCACGATCTTTGGCACTAACCAGGGTTCCCGATTCCTGCGGCGAGGTCAGCGAGCGGAACTGCGAGGCCAACTGCTGCACTGCCGGTTGCATCAGCACGATTTCAGCCAGTTGCGAGCGAAGGTCCGCCGAGCTTCCCAGGACTGCGACCAGCGTTTCGTTCAAACCTTTGACCAGGTCGACGTTTTCTACCAGGGCGGGGACGCACTGGTCGAGGCGGGCAACCTGTTCTTCGATTTGATCGATCTTCTGCAGATTGTTCTGAGCAGTCGCGATCTTTTCTTCCTGCGAGTTCAAGTAGTCAACCAACCAGGCCATTTCGTCCAGATTCTTCGAGGCGGTGGTGGATTGCTGGTGAACGTCCAGGATACGCGAGTTCAAGCTGATCGCGTCGTAAGACAACTGCGTTGCCGAATCGAGCGTGTCGGCCAGCTTTTGAACCTGCAGATCCATCGACTTCTGGTCTTCCAGCAAGGCTTGGACATTGCCCAGAACAACGTTGGATTCTTCCGTGTTCACGGCCAGTTGCTGCACGCGGTCCTGGTGCTTGGCAAGCATGTCGAGAGCACGACGCGTTTCGTCCGTTTGCGAAGCCAGATCGCAGAGGCTGCTCTGCAACTTCCAATGCGAATCGACCGTGGCGGTCAGTTCTGGCATGAGGCACTGCTGGTTGATCAACTGCTGCTGGACAAGTTCGATCGAAGCCAGCGATTCCTGGGCTTTGTAGACCTGTGGACCACTCTTTTCCAGGCGAGCTGCCAGGGTTTCCAGTTCGTCCACACGCTGCTGGGCGGCGGCCAGCTTCATGTTGGCGTAGTCGAGGTTCGACTGCAGGGTGGCCAGCTTTTCGGCCGTTTGTTCTGCTGATCCAAGCTTCGTGGCGAGCACGCCGATTTCGGTGTGCAGGTCATTCGAGCGTTGGATCGTTTGACCCGACTTGTAGAGCATGCCGCTCTGCGATTCGAGTTGTGCCAGAAGCGAATTGGTTCGCTGGGTGGCGTCGCGGAATCCAGTCAGTTGGTCGAGCGGGTGGTGTGTTGCTTTGACATCCCGTTGAACCGCGGCCAGTTGTTTGACCAGATCTTGTTGCAGCCAGTACTGGGTGAAGGCGACACCCAGAGCGATTCCAAGTACGAGACAGAAACCGCCAATGATGCCCGGGTTGTGCGTGGCCCAACCGAGATCGGCATCGTCTGAGTAATGATCGTTAATCGGCATATGAAACTCCTCCGTGTTTTGATTGGCAACGTCCGTGCTCCTCGTGAGCACTTATCTTATCGAAAAGGACGCCTCGTTCGGAAAAGTCATCCCCTACCAATTCCCAAAGGTTTACTAGCACCCCGCACCCATCACCCAAATAACCGACACAGCCTGACCGTTATGTTAAGGTGATACAAATCTCTTTACCGAGCCGTAAAACTCGCGGTTTTCGCTCAAGTAGCGATCTCCCCCGGGCATGCTAAAAGGCTCTCATCGTTAAGCTTTTTCAAACGGTTGAACCCGTTTCGAGGGGAAGTTGGGGCGACTTATGAAGTTGCGGTGATTGTGAAAAAATGTTTAGTATTTTGTAAGTAGTGTTTGTGTCTCTAGTCACTTTTCATGCAGCGATCAGCCTCGTTTCAGCCATTCAAGGGGCTGACGCATCGCGATTGACCAATTCGTGGTCATGCTTATTCGTTCGAGGTAGGCTGACAGGTATAATCGGCCAACTTTCTATCGATACGATGTGTTCAATCGGTATTCTCGTTACGGCTACGCATGGGCAAGACCATTCTCCTGCTGATCATCACCGCCGCGGTCGTTGGTTGTCAGTTTGACTCACCACCGCAATTGCCGACGCAGACTTTAACTGTCGACGACGAGGTGCGACGTTTTCAATTGAGGGTGCCTTTGGACACGTCCAGGGGGCTGCCGCTGGTGATTGCCTGGCATGGGATCGGTGATTCCGCCGATTCGTTCATGCAGTATTCGCAGTGGGATCGGCTCGCGGTGAAGGAAGGCTTTGTGTTGGCCGTGCCTGATTCCGGAGGAAAGATGTGGCAGATCCCGGCTACGGACGATGATGCCGAGGCGACGTCTCGCGATATAAAGTTTTTCGATCATCTGGTGAATGATGTTGCCCGTAAGGTGCCGGTCGACCGCGATCGTATCTATGTCATGGGAATGTCGCAGGGAGCGATCTTTGTCTATGCCTTGGCAAAGCAGCGACCAGACGAGATTGCGGCGGCGGTGGTGCACTCCGCGAGTGTGCCGCGTGGAATGAAACTCGATGCGACGATGCCGCCGCTGTTCATGATTGCCGGGACGGAAGATCTCGTTTGCGAAGCGATGCGAGAGGATGCCGAGTCACTCGCGGCGTCTGGGGTACACTGTCAGATGACCGAAGTGCCAGGGATCGGGCATCAATGGTCGACGCAGCACAATGACGCGATGTGGACCTACTTAAAGTCGTTCAAGCGAACTGTTCCGGCTGAACAAGAATGACTGTTCTTCCGTCCGGATCGCGAACGATTGCCTGACGGCCCCATTCCATCGATTCCGGTTGCCGGACAATATCGGTTCCGCTCGCGGTCAGCCCAGCAAGCAGATTGTCGACTTCGACCACGTTGAATCCAATGCTCGTCGTCGGCTTTTCAACGGTCCCTTCTGTTCGGGGATAGATCTCGAAGACAAACTGTTCGACCGTGGTTGACCAATGCAAGGGACCAGAGCCGTGACGTTCTTCTTGAAACGTAAGCCCCAGTTGTTCATAAAATGCGACAAGTCGACTTGGCTCGCTGGTGCGAATGACCAACAAGTTTGGGCGAGAGGCGAGATAGGACGCGTCCGGAAAGGTCATCGCGACTTCCGACAACAGGCCAGGCGAAAGATCGTGTGGGCCGCTCGCGGTGACTTGCTGGACGGCAGACTCGAGGGAGATCTTATTGACCTGGGCGAGAGCTGCCGCCGTAATGATTGGCGAACGACTCATGCCGCCGCTACAAGCAACCACGGTAGGGCGTTCGTCTTGGATCAGTTCGACGAGCGAGAGCACCGAACAATTGAGAACCGCCCGCTCGTTTCCGCTTCCATCGAGTAGTGGAAAGCGGGCATACAAGATGTCTCGCGGAAAGGCGATGGGAGGCTCTTCCATCGCCAGGTCGATGATTGCCGTGACCCCTTCTGCCAGCACGCTTCGGATGTCGCGGACTTGACGGGCATTGGCAATCCAGAGCTTTCCGGGAAGGATGTTACGCATGACAGGGGCCTTTGCTAGTAATCCTACGGTTTCTCCCTCGACTTTCCTATGAGCCGAGATTGAGCCCAACCCCCTCGCGCAGTATGCTGAGGACATCGCGCCCCATTGATTCGTAGGGCCTTCATGGCATTGCCTGGGATAATTCGATGAAAGTTGCCAAGAATACGGTTGTTTCCATTGCTTACACGCTGAAAGACGCGGAAGGTAACGTCCTCGACGCTGCCGATGCCTCCGAGCCTTTGGCCTATCTGCATGGTATCGGAAACTTGATTCCCGGCATGGAAAAGGCTCTGGATAATCGCGATTCTGGCGAAAGCTTCGAGGTCGTCATTCCTCCGGAAGAAGGCTATGGCGCCTTCGACGACGACCTGGTCTGGGAACTGGACAAAGACCAGTTCGGTGAACTTGGCGAAGTGGAAGTCGGCACTCAGTTTGTTCTGGAAACCGAGGATGATCAGGTCCTGGTGACCGTGGTCGAAATCCGTGACGAAGTCGTGATTGTCGACGGAAATCACGAACTCGCCGACGAGACACTTTTCTTCGAGATCACCGTCCTCGAAGTTCGCGATGCCACTCCGGAAGAGCTCGACCATGGCCATGCTCACGGTCCCGGTAGCGCTCACGATCACGACCACGGTTAATCCGTCGGTCTGCTCCAGACGGCTAAGGTCGGTTGCGACCGGCCTGGGTTCGCGGTAACTTCCTTGGTTTCCGATTGATATTCAATCTGCGGAATTCCCTGCGCTGCCGGGAGTTCCCGCTGTGATGGATCCCAAGACGATGGGTTATCGAACTCTCAAAGCATGCGTGGACGACTTGAAACGGCATGGTCACCTGGTGGTGGTCGATGCGCCAGTCGATGCGCGACTCGAAATTGCCGAGATTCAGCGTCGTATCTATGCCAATGGTGGCCCAGCGGTTCTGTTCACGAACGTCCAGCGATGCAAGTTTCCGATGCTTGGCAACTTGTTCGGTTCGATCGAACGGGCTCGGTTCATCTTTCGCGATACGCTCGAAACGGTTCGTCGGCTGATCGAATTGAAGATCGATCCGAATCAACTGTTCAAGTCGCCTTTTCGCTATGCCAGGGCTCCGCTGGGGGCCCTGTCGATGCTGCCGAAAAAGGTTCGCGGTGGGGCGATCTTTCAAAATGAAATCCCGCTGAGTGAGTTACCGCAGTTGGTTTCGTGGCCGGACGATGGCGGCCCGTACGTAACCTTGCCGCAGGTCTACACCGAAGATCCACGCAGCGGCGGGCTCGCGCACTCGAACCTTGGGATGTACCGCGTTCAGTTGGCGGGTAATCAGTTCAATCCCTTTGGCGAAGTTGGCCTGCACTATCAGATCCATCGCGGGATCGGGGTGCATCATGCCGCCGCGATTGCCAAGGGAGAACCGCTGCGAGTGAACATCTTTGTCGGTGGCACGCCATCGATGACCTTGTCGGCCGTGATGCCGCTGCCGGAAGGTTTGTCGGAACTTGGTTTCGCAGGCGCCTTGGCCGGACATCGAATTCAGATGGCAACGTCGCGTTCAGATCTGCCAATCTACGCCGAAGCCGACTTCTGCATTCAAGGGACTATCCACGCTGGCGAAGAAAAGCCGGAAGGCCCGTTTGGCGATCACCTGGGTTATTACAGTTTGAAGCATCCTTTCCCGACGATGCGTGTCGAGAAGGTCTATCATCGCAACGGAGCGATCTGGCCATTCACCGTCGTTGGGCGACCTCCACAGGAAGACACGACGTTCGGTGAACTGATTCACGAGATCACCGGACCGGTCATTCCCACCGTGCTGCCAGGCGTGAAAGAAGTGCACGCGGTCGATGTTGCCGGGGTGCATCCGCTGCTGCTTGCGATCGGTAGCGAACGCTACGTACCGTACGAAGAACGACGACGTCCCAAAGAGTTGATGACCCAGGCCTCGGCGATTCTTGGACAAGGTCAGATGTCGCTGGCCAAGTATCTGTGGATCTCTGCCGAACAGGACGCTCCGGATCTGAATCTGCACGAGATCGCACCGTTCCTGCTGCACATGCTGCGACGCGTGAACTGGCGCCGCGATATTCATTTCCTCACCGAGACCACCATCGATACGCTCGATTATTCGAGTGGTGAGTTCAATCATGGATCGAAGGCGATCATCGCTGCGGTGGGGCCACCGATTCGAGAGCTATCGACCGAACTGCCGTTGGGATTGAATCTGCCCGATGGTTTCCATACGCCGAAGGTGGCGATGCCGGGCGTGTTAGCGGTTTGCGGACCGAAATATACGGCGGCGCATCAAGAGGTGGAGCCAGCCATCGAACGTTTCGCCGGAGCGTTTTCCAGCAGCGATCCGATCAACCAGTTTCCGCTGATCCTGGTGGTCGACGACAGCGACTTCGCCGCGAAGTCGCTCGATAACTTGCTGTGGGTGACGTTTACCCGCAGCAATCCGGCTGCCGATGTGCATGGGATCGGCAGTTCGACGCGTCAGAAGCATTGGGGCTGCGAGGGTTCGCTGATCATCGATGCCCGGCTGAAGCCTTGGAATGCACCGCCACTGATCGAAGATCCAGCGGTCACCGCAAAAATCGATGCGATGGCAGCCGCAGGGGGCCCGTTGGCCAAGTTCCTGTAATCAGGCCCCCCAAGAGCAATTGCCCGTGCGAGTTTCGCACTAGTCCTTCAACGGATTGTACAAGATCTGCGTACCATCCTTGCCTGCGACGACGATATCGATGTCGCCATCGCCGTCGATATCCGCGGTGCGAATTTGCAGGCCGATGCCGACTTCGCCTCGGTTGACGAAGTGGCGGGTGAAGTTGCCTTCGCCATCCCACTTGTAGTAGCTGACCACGGGCGGTTCTTTGCCACCAGGATCGTTGCCGTTGTGGGCACGAACGCGTTTGCCGGTGATCAGTTCCTCTTTGCCGTCACCATCCAAGTCGGCCAGATGGAGGCAGTGTGCCTGGCTAAAGGTGTCGTCGATCATCTTCTGTTCGAAGGCGAGCTTGCCATCTTTGTCGACGCCTTGTCCGAGCCAAACCCACAGGCCGAAACCATGCGCCTTGCTGGCGATGATGTCGTTCTTGCCGTCGCCGTTGACGTCGGTCACCAGCATTGGGCAAGGAAGGCCTTCATTCCAATCGGCGTGGAAAGTCCACTCGCCGGAGAATGGTCCTTGCTCAGGCCCTTCGTACCAACCTTGCCCCACCAGGATATCGATGCGGCCGTCATTGTTAATGTCGCCCACGCCGATGCCATGGCCGTTCTGACCACCGATCTTGAACGAGACCAGTTTCGGTTCGCCCTTCTCGGTTTTGTCGAAGCGACAAGCGAGCAGTGGGTTCGATGGATTCCATTGGTTCGTGATCCACTCGGCGACACCATCACCATCCAGGTCGGCCATGATGGTTGCTTCGTTGGTGGTCAGCTTGGTGTCGATCAGGTTGTGTTCTTTCCAGAGGTAACCTTGCGTCAGGCCAGGGTTGCCGGGGTTCTCGAACCAATTGACTTTGCCCTGGAAGAAGTCGCCCGCGACAACGTCCACTTTGCCATCGCCGTTGACGTCCATAGCGAAGTCGCCGTTGGAATGAACGTACCCGTTGGCATCTTCAATCAGGCGAACCGGACGAGGAAGCCAATCGCCGTTGCGGTACCAGTTACGACCCGCGACGACGTCGAGCTTGCCGTCGCCATCGAAGTCAGCCACATCGCACCCTTCGTTCGCATCGACGCCGAGAACTTGAACGCGGAAGTTTTCCGGCGGGCCTGCCATCGCCAGGCAGGGGAGAGCACAAAGAAGGGTTAGCGAGAAAAGGGATCGCATGGTCAGTTTTCCTGAAGGTGGGAAATGGTGAGGGGTGGTGGCCAGGTCTATCCTCCGCCAATTGCGGGAAGGAAATGGACTTCGTTTTCCGAGGTGAGTGGCGTGCGGAGGTTGCGGGAGGTGAGGATGCCATCGACCGAGATTTGAATCGAGGGTCGGACGGCATCTCCCTGGCACAAACGAGTATGAATTCCCGGAAACCGCCGATCAAGCTGGTCGACCAGCTCTCGCAGGGAAGGGGCGTCGATTTCGACGCGACTTTGCTGGTCGGTCAAATCGCGCCATTGAGCCGGAATGAAAACCGTTGCCATCGGCGGCACCAAGGGGAATGGAACGACGGAAATTCAACTACGAACTATAATAAAGGGTTTGGGGCCCTGGTTTTAGCATCTAGGGCAAGTTTTCAGCAATCTTCCTGCTTCCCTGCTGGTGAAAGCCACGATGCGTTGGCCGTTGATTTATCAGGTAACCTTGCCGCTGGCGTTCTGGACGCTGGTTACCGTCTTCGCGCTTTCGCTGCTGAATCTGTGGTATGCCCAGGTCGAAACGGGAGAAGAAGTGGAGGCCCGGCTGGTCGCCATCAGCCAGCAACTGGCGGACGTTCGTTTTCCCCTCTCACAACCGGTGCTGGAGCAAATCCAAGGGCTGACCGGAACCGAATTGGCCGTAACCGACAGCCAGGGGAAGTTGCTTCGCTCGACCACCAAAGTGTCTCCTGAAGAATTGCCGCTGCTGGTCACCAAAGAAAAGCCAGGCGTCGTCGACCTTTCGGAAGTGATCGAGATCGACGGCCAATCGTACTTCCACAGCACGACTCGCTCGCGCTTTACAGGCAGTGGCGAGGTGACGGTCCACCTTCTGTTCCCCAAACGAAATTACGATCGCCGTGTCGCCCAGTCGTTCTGGCCGCTGATGCTTTTGGGGCTGGTCGCGGTCGGGCCGATGCTGCTGGTCGCGTCGTTTCTGGCCGCACGCATTACACGCCCGATCGCTCGTTTGCAAAAGCAGGTCGGGCGAATCGCCGAAGGGGACTTTGTCGAGGTGCCACCAGGGAACACGAAAGACGAGCTCCGCGACCTTTCGCTCGCGATCAATCAGATGTCGCAGCAACTGCAGAGCTACGAGACCAAGGTCCGCACAATGGAACGGGCCCAGGTATTAGGGCAAATTGGTGCCGGGTTCTCGCATCAGATACGCAATGCCATGACCGGCGGACAAATGGCGTTGGGGCTGCATCGCCTCGACTGCAATATTCCCAACTGCGAAAGCCTGGAGGTCGCTCAGCGGCAGATGGCGATGGTCGAGCATATGGTTCAGTCGATGCTTCGGCTGGGTCGCAAGCAGCAGATCGAACGCAAGTCGATCAATGTGCCGCAGTTGATCGAGAACACGGTTTCGATGGTCGCCCCGCAGGCCCAGCATCATAGCCTGACGATTCGGCAATCGATCACGTTGCCCAGCGACGCGACGATTCCTGGCGACTTTGTGCTGCTGCAGACCTGCCTGATGAACCTGCTGCTCAACGGCATCGAAGCGATGCTGGCCGCCCATGCGATTCGCGTTGGGGAAGGGCAGGGAGGCGGCGATCCGGGCGGACTGGATATTGAAGCGGCTCCCCATGAACGGGAAAATTGGATTACAATTCGAATATGCGACGAGGGAATGGGCCCGTCTCCGAATATCGCCGAACAACTGTTCGAGCCGCTGGTCACCACCAAACAGGAAGGGACCGGCCTTGGCTTGCCAGTCGTTCGGGAGATCGTCGAGCTGCACGGGGGAACGATAGAGTGGTACCGAGTCGACGAGAAAACGTGTTTTCAAATCACCCTTCCTCGTGCCGAATCGAAATAGCGGTCCCTCTATGGCGAATATCCACGTAATTGACGACGAATCAAGCGTCTGCTGGGCAATTGAAAAGCTTGGTACCAAGCTCGGCCACGAAGTGCGAGTCGCTTCGACCGCTGAGCAAGGACTCGACCTGCTCCAAGAATCTCGCCCTGACCTGATGTTTCTCGATGTCCGCCTGCCGGGGATGTCGGGGCTGGAAGCGCTTCCGAAGGTCAAGTCGATTGTCCCTGACACGCCCGTGGTTCTGATCACCGCGTTCGGCGATCTGGAAGTTGCCGTTGAAGCAGTTCGCCAAGGAACGTTCGACTACCTGGTCAAACCGTTCTCGGTCGAAGATATCCAAACGGTCATCGATCGGGCACTGACTCAGCAATCGGAAATTACCGAGGTTCGCCCGGCAAGCGTCTCGGCCGATCTCGTCGGTACATCTTCGTCGATGCAAGAGGTATTCAAACGAGTTGCCCTCGCAGCCAGTAGTGTCGCCCCGATCTTGATTCAGGGGGAAAGCGGAACGGGCAAGGAACTTGTTGCTCAGGCCATCCATCGTTATGGCCCTCGTCACGAACGTCCCTTTGTCGCCGTGAACATTGCTTCGCTCGCACCTTCGCTAATCGAGAGCGAACTGTTCGGCCACGTGCGCGGAGCGTTCACTAATGCGATTCAAGACAAACGCGGCTTCCTGCAATTGGCCAACGGCGGAACGTTGTTTCTGGACGAGGTCGCCGAGATTCCGTTGCCGACCCAGGCCAAGCTGCTACGAGCCCTCGAACAGCGAGAAGTGGTTCCCGTTGGTGGCGCGGTCGGCGAAAAGACCGACTTCCGCATCGTCTGTGCGTCGCATCAAGACTTATCGGAATGCGTCAAACAAGGAACGTTTCGCCATGACTTGCTGTTCCGACTGAATACGTTTCGTATCGATCTGCCACCACTGCGTGACCGCCGCGAAGACGTTCCGCCATTGGTGCATCATTTCCTCAATTTGCTTGAGAAAGAGTATGGCAAGCCGCTTCGGATTTCGGCGGCTGCAATGGAAGAACTGCAGGGGCGACCATGGTATGGGAACGTTCGCGAACTGCGGAACGCAATCGAGCATGCTCACATTCTGGCGCGAAGCGGCGTCATTGAAGTCGAGCATCTGCCTGCGGCGGTGTCGAAGGCCTGGTTCGATCGGAGCGACGACGAAGGGAGCATCGAAGAGAATCTGGCTCGCGAGATCGGAGCATGGACCCGGAACCGGCTATCGGTGGGGGATTCGGAGAATTTGTGGGCACGTTTCCAGGCTTTGGCCGAGAAAGAGATGCTGCAAGAGTTGCTCCAACAGTGTGATGGACAATATTTAGCAATTGCAAGAGTTTTGGGTATCCATCGAACTACCGTAAAAAAGAAGTGCGAGCAGTACGGACTCCTTTCCCCTGACCAGAAAGATGATTAGGCTGGACTTGTCCATCTACGAAAAAGCGCACTAAATCGACGGGCCTGCGGTAGTAAGACGCATGCTTGTAGCGCTTCCGCACTAATCCTCTAAGTCGATTCGATATGAAATCTATTTTCCGCGCTCTTATTGTGGCGGCCGTGATTCTGGCGGCGCCGATGGTTCAGTCGATTGCTTTGGCTGAAGAAGCTTTTTGTACTTGTCGCTATTGCGAGTCGGCCGCCGCGCGAGTTGCGTTTGGGGTCGACCTTGGGAACGACGGGCCGCATTACGCCCCGATTCGTGAAGTGGATATTGAGCATATCAAGCTGGACATCACGCCTGATTTCAAGAAGCGAACCGTCGGTGGAACGACGACCATTCGATTTGTTCCCCTGCGTAAGCCGCTGGAAAGCTTGAAGCTCGACGCAGTCGAACTGACGATCAACAAGGTCGAAGGTTCTTCGCCGGTTGCCGATTTTGAAAGCACCACCTCCGACCTGACGATCGCCTTTGAAAAGCCGATTCCGGTGGGTCAGGAAGCGTGGGTTAGCATCGAACATCATTGCGAACCGAAAGGTGGTTTCTACTTTCGAACGGCTGAACTGGGCTACCCCGAAGAAGACACCCACTGCTGGACCCAAGGTGAGTCGCACTATGCCCGGCAGTGGTTCCCTTGCTTCGACTACCCGAACGAAAAGTCGACGACCGAAGTCATCTGCCACGTTCCTTTAGAAATGACAGTCGTCTCGAACGGTCGCCTGCTGGGGGATAGCGTCAATCCCGACACCAAGCTGAAGTCGGTCCACTGGCTGCAAGACAAGCCGCACGTGAACTATTTGATCTGCGTCGTCGCAGGCTACTTTGACAAGCTGGAAGACAAGGCAGGCGACATTGCCCTCGGTTATTACAGCCAGCCAACGCTGTCGAAGTACGCGGCCAATTCGTTCCAGGATACGGCTTCGATCATGAAGTTTTATCAGGAAGAGATTGGCGTTCCTTACCCTTGGCACAAGTACGATCAGGCCACCATCCGCGACTTCCTGGCCGGTGGGATGGAAAACACAACCATCACCACGCTGACGCACAACACGATCTTTTCGTCGGCTACGGAAAACATCCGTTCGTCGCGCGGTCTCGACGCTCACGAACTGGCCCACCAGTGGTTCGGTGACTATGTGACCTGTGAAGACTGGAGCCATCTTTGGCTAAACGAAGGTTTTGCAACCTATTACACGCACCTTTACGAAGGCTCAAAGTTTGGCCGCGATGCCACGCTGTACGGCTTGTACAAAGACGCCAAGAACCGAGTTCTATCGAGTGGTGTCCGGGACCATCGTCCGATTGTCTGGAAGCGTTATTCGAACGCAGGTGACCAGTTCGACTTCCGAGCTTATCCGAAAGGGAGCTGGGTTCTGCATATGCTGCGAAGCCAACTCGGCGACGACATGTTTCGTCAGGCGATCCAGGCTTACCTGGCACGCCATGGTTTAACCACCGTGACCACGCCTGAGCTTCAGGCCGCCATCGAAGAAACCAGTGGTCGAACGTTCGATCGATTCTTCGATCAATGGGTTTATCATGGTCGCCACCCAGATGTGAAGATTCGCTATCGCTTCGATCCGAAGCTATCGCTGGCCAAGATCACGCTCGAGCAGACCCACAAGGTCGAAGACGACGTGATGATGTTCCACTTCCCAGCGACGTTCGCTTTCCTTTGCGATGGCGAAGTCGTCCTGCACACCGAAGACATTACCGGTCCGAAGAGCGAGTTCTACGTTTCGCTTCCATCGAAGCCGACCATGGTGCAGTTCGACCCTGAGTACACCCTGCTGGCGACTGTCGACTTCGAGAAGCCAGAAGAGTTGTGGTTGGCGGAACTCGAAAACTCGAAGCGTGCCATCGGTCGTATCTTTGCGATCGAAGCCTTGGCCAAGAAGAAGACGAACAAAGGAATCGAAGCGATCGCCAAGGCGTTGGAATCGGATCCGTTCTACGGCGTGCGTGTCGAGGCCGCCCAGGCCCTTGGCAAGATCGGTAACGAGGACGCTCGCCAGGCACTGCAGCAGGTTCCCGCTCAGGAGGACGCACGCGTTCGCCTGGAGGTGGTGAAGAGCCTGGTGCGTGGCTATCAGCCGGAAATGGTCGATCAGTTGATTGCCGGTGCCCAGAAGGAAAAGAATCCAGCCATCGAATCGGCCTGGATTGCTGGCATGGCGAAGTACTCGGACCCGGCTGTTGGTCAGTATTTGCGAGCCGCGTTAAAGAAGGAATCGTTCCGCAACGAAATCGCTGAATCGGCGGTGGAAGCGATGATTGCCAGCGGTTCGCCGGAGTACGTCGCCGACATCACCGCAGAGCTGAAGTCGAATTCTGACAACTACACCAACCGCGGTGTCGTAAAGTTGCTCTCAGGCCTGGCTCTGTTGAGCGACGACGAAGAACAAAGCCGCAAGACGATGGACGTCGTCACGCCGTTCGTCAACGATCCACGCACCGACATCCAAAAGGCCGCGATCATCGCCCTGGGGCAACTCGGCGTGAAGGAAGCCAAGCCCATCCTGCAGTCGTTTGCCGAAACGTCGAATGACGAAGAACTCTCGAAAGCAGCGGAAGGAGCCATCACGGCCCTCGACAAAGATCGCAACCTGAAACCAGCCGAGATCGTCGAACTCCGCAAGCAACTCAAAGAACTCGAAAAGTCGAGCGAGTCGCTAGAAGAGAAAGTCAAAGACCTGCAAAAGCAACTGGAAGCCACCGGAAGCTAAAGCAAGACGGACGATTATTCAAGAAGTAGAAAAGGTCCTGGTCCCACGAATGTGAGACCAGGACCTTTCTTTGTTTTAGCTTAGACTGCCGATGCAATCGAGCGCTTTTAGGCAGCAGCCAGTTGAATCGCGGCACTTGTGTTAATCTTGGGATTATGATCCCCCAGGGCAGCGCATAAAGTCTTGAGTACGTGAACTGTGCTGAATGCGTCCACGGTCCACCGCTGAAGGCTTTGGTGATCAAATGGCTCATCGATCATTGCCTCCAGAATCTTGCCATTCTCAGCGACATCGTCCGCCAGGAATTCGGCGCCTGGGCCGGTGAGATCGCACATCGGTCGCTTATCACGAACCATGACCCGACAACCGTGTGCCTGGGCTTCGAGAATCGGCAGACCTAGTCCTTCGTCAAAGGAAGGGAAGAGCAATGCCTTTGATTCCCGGAACAGTTGATGGGTAATGGCCGAAGATGCGTTCGGATACCAGACGACGGACTCAACCTGCAGGTCTTCAAAGAACTCGTACACATCTTTCGGTGCGCAGCGAACGCCGCCATAAATGACGAGCTTTTCGATTTTGGATTTGGCTTGGTTGAGGATCGCAGGCATGACTTTCAATCCCTTTCGAAGATCGAAAGGCGAAGCCAGAATCACTTGGGCATCACGCTTATTTTCCGCGACAGGTATCCGGTGATAAGACGATGGTAGCAGCGGCGGAAGGCCGGTGACACGTCCTTCTGGGATTCTAAAAGTCTCTTGGAATGAAGAGGCGACTTGTTCGCTGATTGTCAGGATCGCGTCGCAGTGATCGCGATAGTAAACAAAGCCCTGGCAATGACGGGCGGCAAAGTCGTATGGCTTCTCTTCTCGGGCGAAAACATAGGTGTTCGGTACCATGTCGTAGACGATACCGACGAGTTGTTTCATGGGAAGGCGGTGCGTAAATTCGACGAGCCATGGTGTCGTGATAATTCCCAGGTCGTAGTTCTCCACCTGCAGGTCTGGGCCAATGTGTGACTTATAGAACGTGGCCGCACCGTGGGCACCGCTTTGATGGTCGGTAGCATCGAACTGAGTTAGGATCTTCTGAGGTGTTCCTGAAAAGGATAGATCCTCGGCGGATGTGTTTCCCCATAGTTGGTTGGGATTTTGCGGCGTCAGGCGATACCAGTTGAGGGCACCTGTTGGCGAACGGTAGTAGGATACGAAATCAACATGGGAATTTGTTGAAAGAAGCCGCGCCAACGAATAGATATAATTGCGAACACCGACGTGGTGATACATGAACAACGGCTCGCAGATTAATGCAATTCGGTTCTTCATTTTCATCTACGCCTATTCCATTCGTTTAACATGATGCTCGCCCGAATGTCCGGGCCTTTCAATCGCACTTGGTCGGAGCTATGCGGAACGCTTCTTCAGCTTCCGCAGGTAAGGGCGAAGTCGTCGTTCAATCTTCCGGCCCGAGTCCTTGAGGATGTTCTTGAACGAGATAATCGCCTTGGAGGGTGCTTTGGGGAAGGGGACGAATGTCTTGGTGTATTCTGGTGTGATACCCAAAGTCGTGGCTCGCGAGAAGCAATTCATTCGAGGTGGGAGGCTATGCAAACGGAACGTGTAGGACAGCTCCATATCTTCTGCTTGATTCCAAAGTAGCATGTCGTTGAAGCGGACCGCTCGTAAGGTTTCGGTCTTCGCAATCAGAAAGCCACCATTTAGAAATTGGTTGGGATGAATTTGGTTGTAGTCTTCACAAACCAACGGGACCTGCCAGGTGAGTTCTGGTCCAATCATCCCGACGTAGGCTGGAAAATGACTGCCACATTCATATTGCTGCAAGACAGCGAGGAAATCGAAGTCATAACCATATCGATCAAAACCGTCGAAGAAACCTTCGTCAAGGACGTACCTATCGTGGATAATTAGTAGGTTGGCACCAGTAGCGATTTCCGCGAGATCGTTCTTCTTGCGAGAGATTTCCGCGAGTTTGTCTCTATAAGGCCGACCATTCGCGGGGCCCGAGTGGTAACGTACCTGGTACTTCTCGTACGCTTCATTTTCCGGCCCACAGACAATGATCTCGTGCGAGAAATTTGGATCGGCGCTGCGGACGCTTTCAAGAAAGCGGACGACGTTCTCAACACGGGTTCCTTGCGTAATGATCGCCAGCGACCAGTCTGTTCTTCGGTATTGATCCAGGTTCAAACGCTTGACGGCGAACACCGTCGTGAAAACACCATTGTGTTGTGATTCGGATTCAATGGATATTTCAGTGTTATATCGCCGACCAAGGAAATGTTTGAGGCGGATGACAGTGAAGTGTTCGCTCTGCGAGTATCGAACGACCAGTTTCCCTTCTTCGCCAATGAGTCGTAGCAACTCGTCAAATAGAAGTTCGTATTGATTCCCCACGAGAGTGGCAGGGTCCAGTTCATAGCACCAGACAACGTCGTAACGGTGGTGATGTCCCGGCGTCAATCGGAAATTAATACTATCGGTGATGTTTGCCGTCGCGAAGTCAAACGGTGGATGCTGACCGACCCAGAAATGGTTCTGGTTGTTCTTGACCAGGTCTAGCAGTTGTTCTTCGAGGTGCGGGGGTTGGAGTTGCATGATCGCTCCACGCGTAAACAAATTGGGGGGTCTAGAGCTGAGCCAAGTAATCAGTGTGGACTAGCAGGCAGTCCAACTCGGTAAGCCGGCCAATTGGACGTTCTTGGAAGATTCGCTTGTGCTCGCGATAGAACGGATTGATGTCGTAAACGACAAAACCGTAGCCTTTAAGTTGGTTCAGCAACTCCAACAGGTCTGCCGACCCTTCGTACTTTGCTTCGGTAACAAGTTCGATAAGGATCGTCTTTACTCTTCCACTCTGAAGCAGCTTATCTGCACCAGCAAGCACCTTGTCTTCGAATCCTTGGACGTCAATCTTCAACGCGACCTGTGGAAACACTTCCGTCGCAGGGGTTTCTGCGAGAAAGTCATCAATGCGGATGACTTCCACATCATGCAGATGGAACGTCTTGTCGTCGAACCACTCGCCGAGGTAGTGGTAGCCTTCCTCAAAAGGCAAGAGCGAGCTGAGGCCATCGCATTGAGGATAGACCCGAAGCGACAATTGACCAGGTGCATCGCCTACTGCTTTGGGAATTACAGTCAGGTCGTCAAATACACTTTGACGGGCTTGAAGGTTTGCGGTCATTGCCGGATTGGGCTCGAAGGCGATAACGTGCAAGTTCTTTTGGAAATTGGCGATTCGATCGAGGAACCATCCATCATGCGCTCCGATGTCCAACAGCAGGAACTCCTGATGGTTGACTATCGTCGTTAGCATATTTTTGATGATGGCGTCTTGAGCAGCATTGATCTGGCGAATGCCCAAGTACGCCTCTCGGTTCACATCCTTCTCGGCCAGACGTAAAACGACCTGCAGGAGCTCTCGGAAATCTTCGAGCGAAAGTGAGTCTGAGCGTTCTAACTGGCGAAGGGTTCGCATGAAGTGCTCTGAGTTACCAGAGCTTGCGGAACGTCGTAAGATTGAGAACACGTTACACTCCGGGAGCAGGGTCGTAAGAGGAGAAGGGATAAAGTGCGTCTGGATATGAAGTTCCAGACGCACTATTTTTGTTCCCGAAAGTATTATGCAGCGGCAGTTCGTGATGGTTTGGTTACTGCAGCAAGGGCTTTTTCGCAGGCATCGTTCTTAAGAAACTTCTTCAAGTCTTCAGGAGTGCCAAGTCCGTGCATGCCATTGCCTACGGTACCAATGTTGAACGGGACGATTTTCTTTCCCTGCTCAATCATGATGTTGTAAGCCGGGGCCAGATAAAACTCGTTGTTGACTCGCAAGTCGCGAACGATCATCTCTTCCGCAGCGGCAACGAAATCTCGACCGTGTTGGAAGTTGTAGATCCCGACGGTAGCTTCATTCGAGATAACTTGTTTCTCGGCGACTTCGAGAATTGCACCTTCTTTGTTCATGCGAACAAAAGACCACTTGGGATCGTCGGCGCTCATCGTCATGATCAGCCCATCCGCATTAGACTCGGATAAGGCATCAAGGTAAGCGTTCACGTCCAGATCAACCCATTGATCACTATTGACGACCATCAAGGAATCGTCAGAGTCAATCAGACCCTTCGCGAGCAGGACGGTGCAAGCGGCCCCCTGGGTGACACCTTCGACAGGGACGATTTCACAATTGGGATCAATGCTTCGCAGGATCTGCTCGGTCGGATATTGCTCCAAGTGGTCTTGCAGGCAGAGAAACACAAATCGATGCGGGCGATTCGGGCGAAGATTGCTCATTGCAAGCTGGATCATCGGGACGCCGCGTACATCGATCAGTGGTTTCGGGAGCTTGAAACCCTCTTTCGCAAAACGGCTCCCTCGGCCCGCCATGGGAACGACAATATTTAACACTTGCGATTCCTTTCGCGTTGTGACTGATTTATTTAATCAAGGTATTTGTCGCCGGGTACGCTTGGGCGTTTTACGACAACGGTGATTGTTGGCTCGAGAGCCTCGAACGCAGTGGACTCCCCTGGTTCGAGTTGAACGATAGTTCCCGCTTCAATGACTTGATCACACATCACGACCTTCCCAGAGGCAATCACCGTGATTTCTTCAGCGATCTTATGATGGTGTTTGGGTTCTTTGTCGCCAGCCGCATAGGTCTTGATGGCCACTTCTAGTTCTTTGGTAGGCAAGATCGTTGGATTGAAGTCCCCGACGATCCAACCCCCCTTCATATCTTCTAGACGATGCGTCTGCATGTTTTGTGCAGTCCTGTGCGACTCAATTTAAATTGATGTGCGAGGAGCCGATTAAACCAGTAATGCCTGGTTTTCCAAAGCACAATCCGCGTGCGGAATTCCGCAAATAAATCGATTTGATTTTCGATCGCAGCAAAATACTTCAATTGGCCTCGTCAGCCAACGGCAATTCGGGCCGACGGTTGATTTATCGCAATTTCGACATTGAGAGAAATTGCCGACTTTGATACCTATGGGCACGAACCTGTGCAAAGTTTGACCGTGAGCAAGAATGTCATGGCTTTTATCGAGTTGCTCGCCCATCGTGGGCTTTGGGAGCAATTGGAAGAACGTAATCAGCCGAAAGCCCTAGAAGCCGCACTTCGGGCGGGGTTTGGGGTAGAGACCGATATACGTGATTTCCAGGGAACGTTGGTCATCAGCCACGACATGCCGAATGGGGAAGAACAGACTTTCGAGCAGTTCCTCGCCCAGTACCAGGCTCTCGGATGTAAATCCACACTGGCTTTGAATATCAAGGCCGATGGAATGGCAAAGCAGATTCAAGCCTTGCTTGAACAATTCCAGGTAACGAATTACTTCTGCTTTGACATGGCAATTCCCGACTTGCTGGCATATTGGCAAAGTGGCATGACCTACTTCGCTCGTCGCAGTGAGTACGAACCATTAACACCGATTACTGATATCGCACCTGGTATTTGGCTGGATGCGTTTCAAGGGCAGTGGTTTTCGGTTGACGACATTTGGGAGCATTTGAAACGAGGACAGGATGTCTGCGTTGTATCTCCCGAACTTCATCGCCGAGACTATGAGACGACGTGGCATCAATTGGTGGAACTGCGAGATCGATTGAATTCGCTGGATTCAGCGACTCAAGAGGCGGCAGGTCAATTGATGTTGTGTACTGACTTTCCTCAAAAATTCCCGGTCTAGACAATGTCTATTAAAGCAATCGTTTTCGACATGGACGGCGTTCTGATTGATGCTAAAGAATGGCATTACGACGCTTTGAATCAGGCACTCGAGTTGTTCGGTTTCACAATTCCCCGAGTGGACCACGAGACTCGTTACGATGGCCTCCCGACGAAGACCAAGCTAGGCCAGCTTTCTGAGTGCACGACGCTGCCGACTGCACTACATGGTTTCATTAATCAGATGAAGCAAGTGTATACGTTGAGTTTAGCCCGTGAATTGTTGCGACCTGATCCGCAGCATGTAGAAATGCTCAGCACACTGAAGGCGAATGGTTACGTCCTAGGTGTCGCTTCGAATTCTGTGCGAACGAGCGTCGATCTGATGATGGACCTGGCTGGTCTGTCTCCGTTTCTCGATTTCACGCTCAGCAACGATGACGTCGTTTCGCCAAAGCCAGCTCCCGAGATTTATACCACGGCCATGCGGCTTGCTCGGGTGATGCCTCATGAATGTCTGGTCGTCGAAGACAATCCATTTGGCTGGAAAGCCGCTTTGGGGGCTGGTGCTCATTTGCTGAAAGTGGCAAACGTCCAAGAGGTGAGTTACGAAAATGTCATCGGCGCTGTAAATCAGGCCAACGCCGAAGTGCCACGTTCCCGGGCCGCCTAACGAATCTGAAGTTCGCCGAACCAGCAAAGTGCTAGCAGCCTTCGACCTGCTAGCAACACACCATGGTCGGCTTCAGCATCTAACGAAGTCTATGAGTTAATGCAACGAAGCCATCTTCACGCTAACCAGCCCAACGCTGCCCGGGCTTGATCTCTTTTACGCGGTTGGCCGATTGGTAAAGATTGCCGGTCGAGCCGAGGACGCCTCGGTGGAGGTGTTTGAGGGCCTGACCTTCGGCGATTTCCGTCGGTGTCCACTGGGTGTAGGCCAGATTATAGAGCCACTGGCTTCGTGAAGGCATCGACGGCGTTTCGATCTCTTCCAGACGACGGTTCAGTACTGCGTCGCCGTTCTCACTATCTTCCGCGACGAATACCGGGATTCCGGCCAGGGTTGCTTCGACTCCGGCGTTGGAGTTGAACGTGACCATCGCCCAGGCATCGTACAGATCTTCCTGCAACCTAGGGGCGTTTGAGATCTGCACGTCGACACTTCGCATGTCGATTGCATCGCGGTGCAAGGGATGCGGTCGAAAGACGATTGGGCGACGGGTCAGGTAACGCAGTTGCATCGCGGTCGCGCGGCACCACTGGGCGTGGTCGGTATGCTGGACCGAACTGCCCCAGGGAATCTGACCGCAAAGCAGGACATGCTTGCCAGTATTCCGCCAGGGCATCACGCGAACTTTCAGCAGCTCCCAGCGATCGGCCGGGCAATTCAAATTGCAAAAGTTCACGCGTCTATCCGGCCCGCCCCAGCCAACGGTGAAGTAGTGCTCGCGATGGATGATCCCGTCCTCGACAACGATATGCTGTCCCGTTCGCGACGCTGACTTGTGCTGGGCAACGATCGAGCTATTCCCACATTTGGCGTCGGGGATCGTTCTTGCCAGGCCAAATGTGACGGCAACTTCGCACGGCGAATATCCTTCCTCTATCGGAAAGATCGAGCAGGGAACGTCGAGCGATCTCAAACCCTCGGCAAATGCCAAAAGGGCCTGCTTGTGACGTGGTTGATCGTTGGGAATGAAAACTCCGAAGTAGGTCATAAACAACAGTCCTTGTCGTTGTTATGTGAAGACCTGGGGTGGCATTCAGCACTGGAACTTGGGACAGCGAATCTTCCTGGGGTGTCGAATTCAATTCAGGTATCGTCTAGCACTTCTGCAAGGCACGATAAGAGACCGTTACTACGGCTGTCGATATCAAAGTGCCGAATCCTGCCCTGCTGCTATCCGCAGCGTTTCTCTCGCGTTGTCGCGGGTAAATGAAAGAGTCGCCAGATGCAGTTTCGTTTGCACGGAAAAACCCAGTGGTTGCAAGTCGAAAGACCTGGTCCCCAGCGACGGTCAGCAGTGCATGCAATTTCCAAGCGAGAGACGCGGCGAATGCGTATTTCAGGCTGAAATGCCAGACAACCAATCTGTCGCCGCGATAAAGTGAGCCAACGGACTCACTTGAAGAATGCCTTCCGAAGGAGATGGAAGGAAAATAAAAGTGGAGCTGATGAGGATTGAACTCACGACCTCTGCATTGCGAACGCAGCGCTCTCCCAGCTGAGCTACAGCCCCTTGGTATCGTTTTAATTTTAGGTTGGCGAAATGGTGTCGTCCAGATGAAAGCTGAAGGAAAACTATCTGGTTAAAAGGCGTTTTCGCCGATGCTCTGGCTGTTGCGGAACGACTTAATGTGCGTTGGCATGCCCTGTTTTTCGGACAGCGAATCCCATTCGGAAGCCGCCTCTTTCCAAATGGTGTCGATATCTTCTGGTCTGGCAATTGTCTTCTGAATCGCTTCCGCGACCACCTGGCGATAGGCATCCCGCTCGGGGATTCGCAGTGCCGACAGGTGCTTGGGCGACTGAAGCTGTTGCATCGAGACCTGGGCGTATTGCCGTAGGGCTGTCCCTGGCAGGTTGCCCGGCATCCACGCATCGGACATTGGTAAAGAGGAGATTCGGCACAAAGTGGTTCGCGAAGAAGCAGGAGAAATCAACGGCAAAACCTCTGCGCTGGTAAGCAAAGCCAAGAGGTCTGCGGCTTTGACTGTCTGTCCACTGGACGAGGATACCGAGCCGACCAGGCCTGAAGTCGAAAGCAGCGGAACGCTTACGACTTCACCGCTTGGGCTAGACAGCCACTGGCCGTTGGAGATTTGGTAAGTCTGTTTCGAACCGGGAATTGGAGCGAAGATGATGTCGTCCGGCACGGTATCAGCCACGATCGTTTCTTTGCAGATCCAACCCAAGGCCAGCACTGATTTGCCGGAAAGGAAGGCTTCGGCCGAGGCTTTCGGATCAAGCGAGTTGTACTCGTCTGGAATGGTCGCCGCGATTTGGGCGAGTTCTTTGGCGGCCCGAGTGAAGCCAGGCGTATCGATCCGGGCCTTGCCGCTGGTGAAATCGAAGTAGGTCGAAAGGTTCTCGCCATGCTTCACGTACGAGGCACTGCGGGCAAGCCAGAGACTTGGCACGTACGCTTCGTCGAGTGGCTCGAGCGTGGCGGCGGCGATCACGTCGTTCGTCTTCAGAAACTCGCTGTTGTGGATCTTCTCGACTGCGGAGGCGTACTCTTCCCAGGTTTGTGGAACTTGAAGGTCGAACTGTTTCAAGATGTCGGTCCGTGCCATCAGCATCAGGACGGGGCTGCCGAGCGGAAGGGCGTAGGGCTTGGCGCCCCAGCGAAGTTCGGAGTGGGCGATACCCTGGGCAATATCGGGCATCTGCACCATGTCGCCATTCAACGTGGCACTGGGAACCGGAACGATCCAGTCGCGTGCGATCAGGTCGCCCATCATCGCTGGCGGGTAAATCAAGATGTCCTTCGTGAATCGCTTTTCGTTGAACAGCACTTCGGTCGTTACGACATCGACTGTGATGGCGTCTTCGCTACGGGCAGCCAGTTCGCGGCGAATCGTTTCGGCGATTGCTTGGTCGCCGACGATGGCAATCGACAGTGGTGGCGTCTTGATTTCTGGCAGGTCCTTCGAGCCGGAACGGCCGGTACAACCCACAAACCAGGCAGACAGGAATAGCAGCAGCGAGATGCGAAACGTCATGAGATTTTCAAACGATAAGCTGTTGTTCACCAATAGAGAACCCGCATCGTAGTCCGATTATCGATGGGCCACAATGCTTCCAGGGGGCTTCCGTCATCGCTCGCGATAACTTCAGAAAAGTCATGAACACCTAGCCCATGCAACCCGTAGAAAAAGATTTGGCGTGCGTCTCGATAAGTCCGCTGATAGACTGGCCAGCCAGGCAAAAGAAACGATCCGGCAAGTTCGACTAGGGCAGGGCGGTTGGTTATGCGAATGCACGAGAAGGTCGCGGTGGTCACCGGCGGCGCTCAGGGTATCGGGGCAGGCTGTGTTAAGATTCTGGCACGTGAAGGGGCTCATGTTGCCATTTTGGATGTGAATCGCGAAGCTGCCTCTTCTTTGATCGACGAGATCAACTCCGCCGGACTTGGTCGAGCGTTCTTTGTGCCGTGCGATGTGACCCAGCGTGAAGAACTTCGCGAGGCGATCGACGAATCGTCCCGGGCCTGGGGAAGGATCGATTGCCTGGTCAATAATGCGGGGTATCATCCACCGGCAACTTCGCTGGAAACATCGACGCCGGAACTGTTGCGAGAAACCTTCGCCATCAATTTCGACAGCACCTTCTTTGCCTGTCAGTTCGCCTTGCCTCACTTGCGTTCGTCGCGAGGAACGATCATCAACATCAGCTCGATGACGGCCGTTCTCGGGCAGAAAGATTCGACGGCCTACGCGGCGACGAAAGGGGCTCAACTTAGCTTCACGAAAGCCTTGGCCTTGGAACTGGGGCCTGAAGGAATTCGCGTTAACGCGGTTCTTCCCAGTAACGTCGATACCCCCATGATGCATCGCTGGGCGAACACGCTCGATAATCCGGAAAGTGCCTTGCAGCAAATCGCCGAACTGCAAGTGCTCGGGCGGATGGCTTCGATTGAAGAGATCGGCCGCGTCGTACTATTTCTGGCGAGCGAAGACTCCAGTTTCATCACCGGTCAGGGAATCGAAGTCGACGGCGGCGCGAGTCTCGATTACTAGCCGCCAGGAAACTGTCGGCAGAACTCGTACAACGCCATGCAGGTCGCTGTGGCGGCATTGTAACTGTAAGGCATGCCATAAACCGGAATCTCGACGGTCGCATCGAGCAGGCTCAAGATGTCTTCGGTGATACCTAGGCGTTCGTTGCCGATCACCAGGATCGTTTTTCTGACGAACTCGAAGTGGTGAATGTCGTGCGAGTTGGTCGTCTGCTCGAGACCGACCAGGGTGTAGCCTTCCTTTTTATAGTCTCGGAGCACAGGGGCGAGGCTACGGTGTTTCGAGATCGGAAGTTTCTCGGCGCCATCGCGGGCGATCTTCGGATCGATCTTCACGTTTCCGCATACGATCACCTTGCTGACCGCGCAACACGATGCTGCTCGAACAATTCGAGAAACGTTGACGTTGCTTCGCATCGGACAGCAGGCGACGATCAAGTCGCGCGGCTTGTCCAGCACGGTAGGTGGCTTGTGGCGAAGGTGTTCGAAATCGGAATCCATGGTCGATCGGCCTTGGGCAGGACTGGGTTGCTTGGGGACCAGTCGCTACGATACAAACGAGTTTGGTAGATATCCCTTGGGGTTATCGTAATCTGCGGACAATTGATCGAGGAAGGCGGGGCGAGATATGAAATCCCATTGGTATGCCATCTTACTTTTGGCGGCCGTTTGTGGCTGCAATGCCGAGTCTCCGGAAGGGATGAGTTCGCCGGTCGAAGTCGCCTCGACTCCAGAGCCTGCCTCGACCGAGGTGACCACGAAGGTGCTGGATTCCAGCGGAATCCAGATGCTGATCGAGTCGTACCGAGGCAAGGTGGTTGTCGTCGACTATTGGTCGACCAATTGCCCACCTTGCATTCGGGAACTGCCTGGGCTGGTGAAGCTGTCGCAAGAGTATCCGGCCAGCGAAGTGAAGTGCATGACGGTCAGTCTCGACTATATCGGTGTCGCGGGTGAAAAGCCGGAAGACAGTACTGAAGCGGTCATGAGGATTTTGAAGCACGTCGATGCCCGGTTCGACAATATTATCGCCGCCGATGATTCGGAAGCGATGCTGAAGAAGCTCGACCTGAGTGCTCCCCCGGCCGTTTACGTTTACGGAAAAGATGGCAAGCTGGTCAAGCGTTTCGATAACGAGAACGCGACCGGTGAAGGTGACGAATTCACCTACGCCAAAGACGTACAGCCGCTGGTGGCAGAGCTGTTACAGCAGAAGTAGAGCCTGGAAGTGGCTCAAGAAACAAAGAAGGCTACCTGAGGACACGTTCAGGTAGCCTTCTTGCGAGCCTCGTATTGAGGAGTGAGGGTTCTTACCGGGCAGCGGCAACCTCTGGCGTTTCCGTTTCTAGTCGTACCATCATGGCTTCACCGAAGTCGATCTTGTCGTCTTCGAGGCCTGGGACGCGGCGGAACAACACTTCCGCAAAGCGGCCGAATTGTTCGGGGATCACGCGATAGAAGTTGTTCTTGCCATCGCGACGCGATTCGATCAGGCCACAAGTCTTCAGCAGTGCCAGGTGATGGCTGACTGCGGGTTGGCTTTGGTCGAGCAGGTCGCAGAGCGAGCGAACATTCAGCTCCCCAGCTTGCAGCAAGTAGCTGAGGATCTTCAGCCGAGTTTCGTCGGCCAGAAGCTTGAAGAGTTGCACCAACTGGCGGGCAACGTCTTCGTTCAAGGGTTCGTAAGGCGAGGGTTCTTTGCCTGAATCAACAGGCTCGGAAACGTGAGCGGGACTATCGCTCTCGGCGTAGTACCCTTTGGACAGCGATTGTCCGTTGGCTGGTGTGGCCAAGAACATCATGGTAGTTCTTCTCCGTGAGAGTAAGGCTTGGGCCCCTACCTGAAAAGTTAAGTCAACTGGCCCCATAACTGGATAAGTCACGCCTCGGAGATAGCTTGACGCGGCCAATGCTTAACTCGTATTCGCCCAATGATGGCGAAATGGAGAAATGCAGGTTCCAACGAAGACGCGTAAAGTTAAACCAAGCGGCGCTGAGCAAACCCAAATTCGGTAGTTGAACCAAGCGCTAACGGCTCGCTTACCAAAATCGAGCCTCGCCACACCGTACGACCGACATGACGAAGGGGTTCGCTCATTTCCGGAGTATCGAACAATTCACATCAAACTGCAACATTCCATCGAAATTTGAGGGGGTGCTGTTGCGCCTTTGTTGCGGGTGGTTCGATTGAGATCAGCATATCGTCATCTCTTGCGGGATTTGATACAATCATTAATTCGGGTGATAATAAGCCCTTGCACTACATGCTGCCGACTGCCTGATCGAGCGAGAAATCACCGGATGAAATGGTCATTGCGTGGATTGTTCCCTTACGTTATCCCGCTAGTCTTCGTAGTCGCCCTCTTTTTCGCGTTCCGGATGGGGTCGCTCCCCCCGGCCGATTTCACTTTTTCGAACGGTACCGAAATTCAATCGGTCGACCCGGCGAAAAGTACGGGTGCCCCGGAAGGACGGATTATCGATGCCATCTTCGAGGGGCTCTATCGAAAACTGCCTGATCCGACGAGCCCCGACGACATGGTGCCCTTGCCCGGAATGGCCAAGTCGCACGACCTGTCGGAAGACTTGAAGACCTATACCTTCCACATGCGGGAGGGGGCCAAGTGGACGAACGGCGAACCCGTGACCGCTTACGACTGGACGTTCTCTTGGATGCGATTCTTGCATCCCGAATCGGGGACCCAGTACGCCTACCAGTTGTGGTACATCAAAAACGCCAAACGCTACACGACCGGTGACCTGAAAGAAGGGGATCGCGTTGAAGTCGAATTGGCTGATCGAAAAGACAAGGCCCAGATGTTCCCGCGAGGCACGATGGTCTCGGGGATCGTGAAGAAGATTGATACCTTCGAGGAAGGAGGTAAGCAGTCGAGCGGCGGACATGATGAAGAGGAAGCAATCCAGTACCACGTCTACACGGTGGACTGTGTCCCAGAGAAAGATGGAGAGCCTGATTGGGAGGGCCCTGTCAAACAGCGGGTCTTCTATACCGAAGGCACCCCTGCGAAGTACCTGACCAAGTTCCCAGGTGCGGAAGCTGCCATGCATGTGTTGTTGCACTTCAGCGAAGTCGGTATCAAAGCTCCTGACGAAAAGACATTGATCGTCGAACTGGAAGCACCGACGCCTTACTTCCTGGAGCTGGCGTCCTTTTACCCAATGCATCCCGTCAATCGCACTTGTGTCGAAACGTTCGGTTACCCCGATTGGACCAAGCCTGAAAACATCGTCACGTGCGGGCCTTATCAAATCAAAGAACGTCGCATTCGTGACCGAATTCGTTTGACGAAGAATCCTACTTATTGGAACGCCGACGAAGTCAGCCTCGAGACGATTGATGCCCTGGCCGTCCAGTCCGATACGACGCAGCTCAATATGTTCATGAGCGGGCAGATGGAATGGGCGACCGTGGTACCGAATTCGGTGCTCGACCAACTTCGCGAACGAGATGTTAATAAGAAGGAAGACCCGCAGCGCGAAGAAGAACGGGACGACCTGCTGATCGCACCGATGCTGTCGACCTACTTCTATCGGGTGAATACCAAGCGACCTCCGCTCGATGATCCTCGCGTGCGTCAGGCCTTGAACCTGGCGATCAACAAACAAGAGATTGTCGATCACGTGACGCGTGGTGGTCAGGTTCCGGCTGGCTCGCTCGTTCCGCCCGGGATCACCGGCTATGAAGGTCCAGTGACCCAGTCGTACAACCCAGAGCGAGCTCGCGAGCTGTTGGCCGAGGCAGGCTTTGGTCCCGGCGGCAAGACGATGCGACCGATCCAGATTCTGTACAACACTTCGGAAGGGCATAAGTCGATTGCCGAAGTAATTCAGCAGCAGTGGAAGAAGAATCTGCACATCGATGTTCAACTGCGAAATGTCGAGTGGGGGGTCTACCTGACCACGCAGCGGGAAATGGATTACGACGTCTGCCGTGCCGGTTGGATTGGTGACTACCCCGATCCGAACACTTTCCTCGATATGTTTATCACCGATGGTGAGAACAACGAGACCGGCTGGAGTAATCCCGAGTACGATAAGTTGATCGAAGAGGCTCGCTCGGAGCCAGACCCCGAGAAACGCATGAAGATCTTGCAGGATGCCGAGCAACTGCTGGTCGATCAGATGCCGATCTTGCCGGTCTACTTCTATGTTTCGATCAACATGGTTCGACCCTACGTAAAGAATTTCTATCCCAACCTTCAGGATCTCCATCCATTGCACATCCTGGAAATTGACGAAGAACAACGCGAGAAGATTCGCGAGATGGAGGGGCTGAAGTGATTCGCTTTTTGCTGAAGCGGCTGATGTGGATGGTGATCACCATGTGGGTCGTCTTCACTATCAGCTTCTATTTGATGTGGACGGTCTCGCCGGAAGGGGCATTGCTGAGCGAACGCCAGTTGCCAGCGGCGATCAAACGCAACCTCGAGCAGTACTACGATCTCGACAAACCGCTTACCACCCGATACTTCAAGGTGATGGGCAACTACCTGACGCTCAACCCAGGGCCGAGCATGAAGCTGATCGACAAGTCAGTGCTCGACATCCTCAAAGAAGGTCTCCCGATTTCGGTTTCTTTGGGTGTGCTCGGGCTCAGCTTCGCGCTCCTGATTGGCTTCAGCACCGGGATTGTATCTGCCTTAAGGCGGCAGTCACTGATCGACGTGACCTTCCGTATGGTGGCGACCTTAGGGATCGCGATTCCTAACTTCGTGTTGGCTGGCTTCGCGATCATCATCTTTGTGTTTACGCTCAACTTGTTCCCGGCTGGTGGCTGGGGACGGCCGATCGACCTGGTGCTGCCATCGCTTTGCCTGGCGGCTCCGTTCGCGGCCTATATCTCTCGTCTGACACGAACAGGCATGTTGGAAGTGCTGGGGCAAGACTATATCCGAACTGCTTACGCCAAAGGTTTGATGCCGACTACGGTCGTGCTCAAGCATGCCTTTCGCGGGGCTATCTTGCCGGTCGTTTCGTACCTGGGACCTGCCACGGCAGGTATCTTGACCGGTTCGCTCGTGTTGGAACGCATCTTCTTTATCCCTGGTTTGGGAAGTCACTTTATCGAGGCCGTGTTGCAAAAAGATCACCCGGTCAGCCTGGCGGTGGTGATGGTCTACACGTTCGTACTGTTCTCGATGAATACGCTGGTCGACCTTTCGTACGGGTTGATCGATCCTCGGGTGAAGTTGGACAAGTAATTACTCTCTGCGAAGGTCAGAGCTTTGGATTCCCTCGAAAAGAACGATCCCTACGCAGCCGCATTGCCGCCGATCGACAAGTATCGGGACATGTACAACGAGGCGAAATCGATTCGCGGTATCTCGTTGTGGCAAGATGCCTGGCGACGATTGCGTCGTGACTGGGTATCGATGACGGCACTTTGTTTTCTGGTATGCCTGGCATTGGCAGCGATCTTCACGCCGCTGTTGCCGCTGCAATCGCCACGGGAACAATACCTAGCAACACGCGTTGCCTTACCACCTCAGTTCAGTTCTACGACCAAAATCACTAACCAGGCCGGAGACGAAGAGACCGTGCCCGTTAGTTTGAACCTGGCAGACTTGGAAGGTGAGGAATTTGAGCGACGCGTTGGGGAACTTTGGTCAGATCCAAGTCCATTCGATCGCGGATTGTTGAATGTGCGGTTGGCTTTGTTTCACGACTGGTGCATGCCGAGCCTTTGCGGCACCGACCTGCTAGGACGCGATTTGCTGGCGCGACTATTTTACGGCGCTCGCGTTTCGTTGATTGTGGGTCTGGTGGCAACGCTCGTCTCGCTGATCATTGGGGTCAGTTACGGCGCGATTGCTGGCTATTCAGGTGGGATCGTCGACGACTTCATGATGCGAATCGTCGATATCATGTACTCGGTGCCGTTCATCTTCTTGGTGCTGTTTGTGATTACGATCCTCAGCGAAGACTCGGTGAAAGCCCAGCTCGAAAGCTATGGCATCAGCCGAATCGTGATCTTGTATATCTTGATCGGCGCCGTTTACTGGCTGACGATGGCCCGCGTGGTTCGTGGTCAGATTATCAGTTTGAAGAACGAACAGTTTGTCGACGCCGCTCGCACGATTGGAGCAAGTGGCCTGCGAATCGTCTTTTTGCACCTGGTGCCGAACGTGCTGAGTATCGTGATCGTGTACCTCACGTTGACGATTCCCGCGGTGATGCTGTTCGAGGCATTTCTTTCGTTCCTGGGGCTGGGAGTCGAGCCGCCAGACGTGAGCTGGGGGATGCTTTCCGAAGAAGGTACCCGCGTGATCACGCCGGTGAAGATCTATTGGTGGTTGATCGTGTTTCCTGCCCTGGCGTTAGCATCGACGCTGTACTCCCTAAACTTCCTGGGGGACGGCCTGCGTGATGCTCTCGACCCACGAATGAAGAATCGATGAGGTAAGTCGTGGCTGAAGAAACAACAACGAACCACTCCTCGACGACGTCTTCCAGCGGCAAAGCGCTGCTGGAAGTGCGTGACCTGGCGGTCGAGTTTCGTACCGACGATGGTATCTACAAAGCAGTGCGCGGCGTCAACTTCGACCTGCGTGCCGGTGAAACGTTGGGAATCGTGGGCGAGTCTGGCTCTGGCAAGTCGGTCACCAACCTGGCCATGCTGGGACTGATCCCACAACCTCCCGGAAAGATTACCAGCGGGTCCGCCATGTATGCCGGCAAAGACCTGCTGAAGATGAGCGATAAAGAGCTCTCGAAAATTCGAGGCAACCGCATCGCCATGATCTTCCAGGATCCGATGACGACGCTCAATCCGTTTCTGACCATCGACGAGCAGTTGACCGAGGTCACGCGCAAGCACCTCGGGCTGTCGTACAACGAAGCACTCGACCGCGCGATCGAGATGCTCGAAAAGGTCGGCATCCCTGGGGCTAAGCGTCGCGTCTTCAATTACCCGCACGAATTTTCTGGCGGGATGCGTCAGCGTGTGGTGATTGCGATGGCATTGTCTTGCGATCCTGAGATTCTGATCGCCGACGAGCCGACCACCGCCTTGGACGTGACGATTCAGGCCCAGATTTTGGAGCTGATGCAGAAGCTTCAGGAAGAGCATAACACCGCGATCGTGATGATCACGCACGATCTGGGGGTGATTGCCAACATGGCAACCGACGTGCTGGTGATGTATGCCGGCCGCAAGGTCGAGCAAGCCAAGGTGCACGATTTGTTCGCCGATCCGCGGCACCCTTACACGCTGGGATTGTTGAACTCGATTCCACGCATCGACGAAGAAGTCGGTGCAAAGCTTTCGCCCGTTAGTGGCCAGCCGCCAGAGATGAGTCAACCAATTCCTGGGTGCTCGTTCTACCCGCGCTGCCCGTACCATATCGAGCAATGCTTGCAGATCGATCCACCGCTGATTCAAGTTGATTCCGGAACGCAGCACGCGTGCCTTCGCGACGTGACAACGCTCGAACCGCCGGTTTCGCAAAGTGCTCACATCTAACGACTCCAATCCACGATTGCATTCATGTCCCTAGATATCACGCCCGTTCTCGAAGTTCGCGATCTGCAGGTACATTTCCCAGTTCGTCGTGGCAGCTGGTTTGCTTCGCAGACTGAAGTGGTGCGCGCTGTCGATGGAGTTTCGTTCGACGTCAAGCCAGGTGAAACCTTCGGCCTGGTCGGGGAAAGTGGCTGCGGCAAGTCGACCACGGCCCGCGCGATCATGAACCTGGTGAAGCCGACCAACGGCGAGATCTACCTCAATGGCAAACGCATTGATGGTCTTTCTCCGTCCGGCATGCGGCGTTATCGCAGCGACCTGCAGATGATCTTTCAAGATCCGTACGCCTCGCTGAATCCGCGCATGACGGTCGGCTCGATCATCGGTGAACCGCTCACGATCTTTGGACTGAAGAGCGGCATCGATCGTAAGCTGGAAGTGATGCGGTTGATGGATATCGTCGGACTGAATCCTCGCTTCGTGAATCGCTATCCGCACGAGTTCTCTGGCGGACAGCGTCAGCGTATCGGCATTGCCCGGGCGTTGGCGGCACGTCCCAAGGTGATCGTGTGTGACGAACCGATTTCCGCACTCGACGTTTCGATTCAAGCTCAGGTGATTAACCTGCTGATGGATCTGCAGCAGAAGCTGGGGGTCGCGTATGTGTTCATCGCCCACGACTTGAGTGTCGTGAGGCACATCTCGCACCGCATCGCCGTGATGTACCTTGGTCGAATCGTGGAAGTATCGCAGTCGCAGGAACTGTTTCAGCATCCAATGCATCCTTACACCCAGGCGTTGCTCTCGGCGATTCCGGTGCCAGATCCTGATATCGAACGCAAGCGGAAGCGTATCGTCCTGCAGGGCGAAGTGCCGTCGCCAGACACGTTTTATCCTGGCTGTCCGTTTGCCGATCGTTGTCCGATTGTTCAGCCAGAGGTATGCACCCACGGTGCACCTCCGCTGGAAGGCACGCCGCATCCGGCTGCTTGCTACTTCGCTGGCAAAGAAGCCCCAGGCGTTTAAGACGCTTCCGACTTCGAGTTCGAGAAGTCGTCTGCCATGCGAACAATCGAAGAGCCAGTTCGCAGGCGACGCGATTCCATGTAGAAACGGACGATCGATTCCAGTTCTGGCCGCATCTTCCGGCAAGCCAGGTCAATCGAGGTGAAGCCGGCCAAAGGTGATTCGTCCTGGGTCAGATAGAGGACAACCCCTTGCTCGTGTAGTTCATACCGGGCGATCTCGCGCCAGGGGGTCTTCCGGCTTCCGAGGAACGATGTCTGAATGATCCCGCGCGGTCCCAGGTCGATTTTCACCGGAACGAACATCTTCCAACTGGCGACCAGACAGGCCAGCACGACGACTAAAGAGATCCAGACGCTGACGGTCCCTGAGTAGGTCAACGAAGCCAGCACGACCAGCATCACGGCCATGGCGGCCTGAGCGAAGTGGTCGTCGCGGATCGGCAGCCGTACCAGGGATAACTCCGGCGATTGGGTCTCGAATTCCCGGCTGGATGGAGCCATAAATCGCCGATCAATACTTCCCGATGAAACGGGGCGTTCTGGTGTCTAAATCAATGGGGTGCGTCATCATCCGACGCAGGAACATGACTAGGTGTTCGCAGTGCACCGACCATCATTATTCCCACGCTCCAATATAGGATACTCAGAAAAACGACCGACCAGATGACGATAGCAGCAAAGTTCTCTGAAAACAGAATCTTGATAGGGGGCTGCTGGCTACCTGGAGTCCTTCGTTTGACGGGCGAATGGCCTTCATTTTGCCCTTCGCTAATCGCCTGACGAAAATCGTTCCACTTTTCTGTCTCGCTGGGGGTGTCGTACGTTGCCAGCACCCAGGTGCGCGCCTGCACCAGGCCGGTGAGGCCCAGTGCTACCAGAAGGGCATACACGATACCCAGAACAACCCACGTCCGTCCCGGCATCACTCTTTTTCCGCGGGGTTCTGGAAGAGTTCCAGCAGCGCGATCGAAGTGGCCGTGACCCCGGTTGACAGGCACTCATCGGCATCGGGGTAATAAAGAGGCGAGTGAAGCGATGGTGGCTCTTGTCCCAACTGCTTGAAACGAGTCAGACGCTTCTGATCAACCGACCCCAAGCGAAACATGAAAATCGGAACGCCGGCGATCCCGTAGCGGCTGAAGTCTTCACCACCCATCGAAGGCTCGACCGGGACGACTTGATCCGCACCCAGGGCATGGTTGAACGTGCGAACGATTTGCCAGGTCAACTGCTTGTCGTTGAACAGGCTGGGCGTACCTTCCGAGACCGTGATCTCTGGTTCCGGTGCACGATAGCTGATCGCGACCGCCTTGGCCTTTCGTTTGATGGCTTCAATCAGATGCTTGCGTGTTTCGTCCCCATAGCTGCGAACGGTCAACTGCAACAAACAGTCATCGCCAATGACGTTGTGCTTCGTGCCACCATGGATGGCCCCAACCGTGATCACGGCGGGTTCCGCTGGATTCAACTCGCGGCTGACCACCGTTTGTAAATCGAGGATCAACTGAGCGGCTTCCACGATCGGGTCGACTGTGGCGTCAGGATGGGCACCATGGCCTCCTTTGCCTTTGATCCGAATATCGACACTGTCGACGTTGGCCATCGCGTAGCCGCTGCGGTAGCCGACGGTGCCGGTTGGCAGATTCGGGTCGACATGCAGGGCAATCGCGAAGTCTGGCTTGGGGAAGCGCTCGAACAGGCCGCCTTTCAGCATCGCTTTGGCCCCTTCGCCTTTTTCTTCGGCCGGCTGGCCAATGATCATCAGCGTTCCTTTCCAGTAGTCGCGGTGCGACGCCATGAAGCGGGCAACACCCACGACGTTGGTCATATGAATATCGTGGCCGCACGCATGCATCACGCCGGTCGAGGTCCCGTCTTCAAGCTGAACGACCTTCTTCGAGGCATAGACGAGCTCGGTGTTTTCGGTCACCGGCAGGGCGTCCAAGTCGGTTCGCAGCATGACGGTCGGGCCGTCGCCGTTCTTCAGAATCGCCACCAACCCATTGCCGCCAATCGATGGCGTCACATCGTAGCCTGCCTCGGTGAGCAGCTTGCCGAGGTGCTTGGCCGTCTCGACTTCCTCGAACGAAAGCTCGGGGGTGGTATGGAAGTGGCGATAGACTTCGATCAGCGAGTCGTGCTCCCCTTTCACCCAGGTCTTCAGCGTTTCGATTTGCGGTTCTGGGGGATCGGCCATCGCACGCGAGGGGGTGCCCAGTGTGGTCGAGGTAAGAAGCAACAGCCCAGCAATGCGCAGAAGAACGTGAGCCCGGCTCATGGGAGAATTTCTCAGAAAAAGGTGCGGTTTACGGCTTGCAATTTCGGGGAAAAAGAGATTAAGATCCCCGGTAGATTATAGCACGGTCTAATTTTATACGAGCAGACGTCGGCGATTCATCCAACGGCGTCTGCTTATTTTGTTTCTTGCCGCAAAAGTTCTGGGTTTTGCTCCAGCATCTGGCGGAGACCGGCCACAAAGGCACGCGTGGCCTTCGCTCGGTGGCTGATCAGCCCTTTTACGGCTGGGCCGAGTTGGCCGAAGGTCAGGTGGTACTCGCGAATCTGAAAGAGCGGATCGTAGCCGAACCCGTGCGTTCCGTGTCGCTCTGTCATAATCCGGCCGTGGCACTTGTCTTCCGATTCCAGGATCACCTCGCCGGCCGGGTTGGAAAGGGTGATGTGGCAGACATAGTGCGCGCCACGCTTTTCGGGCGGCAAGCCATCCAGCTTTTCGAGTAGCAGATCGTTGTTCTTTTCGTCGGTCGCATCTTCGCCCGAGAACCGGGCCGAATAGATTCCCGGGGCTCCCTTCAGGGCATCGACACACAGCCCGCTGTCTTCCGCCAGGACCCACTGGTTCAGGTGCACGGCCTGTTGGGTAGCCTTCTTGGCGGCGTTCTCACCGAACGAGTTCCCGTCTTCGACCACTTCGATGGCGGCCGGAAAGTCCTGGAGCGACTTCAGCTCGATTCCCAGCGGGGCCAGCAGTTGCTGAAGTTCGTTTCGTTTCTTTTGGTTGTAGGTGCCAAGCACCATCTGCCGTGCATCAGGCATCGGGCAACTCTTTCGGGCCAGGTTTCCAGCGGGAAGGTTCGACAACATATCGGCGGATAGAACCACGCCGAGAGGGCCATCGTAGCGGGAAACCGGCGCATAAAAAAGGTTCCACGCAGAGGTGGAACCTTTCGATGATTTCCGTTCAAGCGGCTTTCGCTGCCGGCCATTAGCGAACTGGTGGGCGAGCGTAATTCGCCGCGATACTAACACGCGGGACTTCCACAGGAACAGGCTGCACGTCGAACATAATCCCGGCAAGCGACTTTGGCTTGAAGCCTGGGGTCAGGGTGCTGGTGTTCGCCGTTTCCGAACCTTTGTAGCCGTCCATGATGCGTTTGACCTGAGGATTGATCTCGATCTTGCCGTCTCGGCGAGGCGAGCCAACGGTCTCGAAACTACCAACGGTCACAATGCTCTCCGAGCGATCGTGGAAGCAATAGGCTTCGACGCCCTGACCGCGGAGGGCCGAGGCGAGTGTCTCTGCCTTTTCAGCGGCTTTCGCCAGACGCGTTCCGCTGACGATGTTTTTCTGTTCGATCTCTTGGATCTTCTTCTGATCCATTTCGACGGCACCGCGGAAGGTGGCAACGCGAACGGTGTACTTGCCAGGACAGTTGAGCAAGCTGTGCTTCGAGTCTTTGTTCATGGCGATGACCAGCTCGTCCATGCCTTTAGGACGGAAGTATTCTTCCGGCAGCAGGGGATTGCGGGTCACAAAGGCAGTGCCCATCGGGCCCTTTTCTTTGTTCTCTTCTGACTTCATCGCGTTGGTGATCTGGCGGCGGATCGACTTGATGGTGTCGTCTTTGACGCTGTAACCGGTCTTAAACACCTTCGGATGAATGGTCTTCACCTTCGACAGAACGCCTTCGAGACCGTTCTGGTCAACCGATTCGTAGTTTCCGACCAGCACCGCATAGCTGGTGTACGAAACGTCGTTCATGTACTTCATCTTCTTCGGGCCGCCGTAACGGTCGTAGCCCTTGCCGACCACGGTGTCGGTGTAGTCGTACTTTTGATGCCAGACGTAAGCTTCGAGGCCGAAGTCTTTGCGAAGCTCGAGCACCAGGTCGTTGGCGTCCTTTTCGGCACCGGTACCGGTGAAGCTGGTCGCCATGATCATCCAAGGGCCATTCGCTTCGGTCAGTTCGTACTTCTTCTCAGTGCTCGCTTCCACACGCTGGAATGGAATCAGGCTGGCCCAAGGAGGCGCGGCCCAGGTTGTCGAAGCAGCAGCGGCAACCAGGGCGATCGCAAGAGCCTGGCGCAAATTAGTGTGGACAAACATCCTTGCTTGTTCCCCTCATTTGACAACAATACGTCGGCGCCGGTCCGAGCCTGGACCGGTTTCGTGTCGGGGAACAGTAGCAAGTCGGTGTCGGTCACGACAAGGCGAATCTTGAGAGAAAACGCCCCGAATTCAGACGATCTCTCCGCTAGACTGCTAGCGGAGTGGTTTTCATGGCAAGTCGGATCGGTACACCGAATCTAAAATCTGGTCGTTGGACCATCCGTCTCACGCAGATAGCGACTTCGCTTAGGCTTCGACCAGTTCCGACAAGCCAATCAACTGGCGAGCCTTTTCGACCAGTTCACCGTAGCGTGGTTTCGAGACCTGAGCGTCGACGCCGACTTGCAGGCCCTTCTTCTGATTGTCTTTGGAAACCAGCGACGAGAAGATCAGGATCGGAATGCGTGCCAGGACTGGGTGCATCCGCAGGTTCTTGGCCAGGCTGAAACCGTCCATGCGTGGCATTTCGATATCGGTAATCAAAATGCCAACCTTATCGAGGATCGAATCAACTGTTTCGTCTTCGGCGAGTGCTTCCAGGTATTCCCAGGCAGCCTGACCATCGACAAAGCCATGGATGTTCGAGAAGCCTGACTCCTGCAGGTGATCTTGAATCATCTCCGAGATCATCCGCGAGTCTTCGGCGAAGACAACAGGAATGTTCGGAGCGTCGATCCGGTTGACACCGGGCAAGGTTTCGTCGCTGATGCCGGCAACTTCGGTTCCGATCGACTCGAAATCGAGGATCTGGACCAGTTTGCCATCAATCAACACTACACTGGTGATCGGGGCGTTCATGCCCAACGTGTTTGGCAGCGGTCGTGTTGCTTTCCAGCTCACGCGATAAATGCGATGGACGCGATTAACACGGAAGGCGAGGGGACGCTGGTTGAATTCCAGCAGCAGCAAACAATCGGTTTCGTGCGAGGCGGCTTCTTCTGCGTCGCCATACAGGAAATGGCCCAGGTTGATCAGCGAGACCACGTCTTGGCGAATGCGGACGACACCTTCGATCGAAGGGTGACCTTCGGGAAGGCTGGTCACCTTCGTGATGCCCAGAACCTCTTTCACTTTGGCGACATTCACGCCGAAGGTTTGGCCACCGACTTCAAAGACCAGAATTTCTGCTTCGTTGGTGCCTGCTTCCAGCAGAATGCCGGTATTGATTCCGATTTTAGATGCTTGTGATGTCATGATTTCGCTGCTGCCCACTAAGACCGACTTTGGAGAACGTTCGCCGAAAACGGTTGATTCAACGATCTTCTAATCGGAAAGCTAGCACACAGATGCTAGCATTTTTGATGGGCAGCGAAATTTGCCAATTGGATCGATTAAACGATCGATCCGAAGATACCGTGCGAAGCGGCACGATCGATTTTGACCTGGTAACGCTGGCCAATTTCGACCTTCGATCGGTCCACAAAGGTCTGAGCGTACCGGCAAGACGTTCCGGTTGCCAAAAGCGGATTGTCACGATCTTCCGCTTCAATCAGCACGTCCAGCGTATCCCCGACAAGGCTCTGGTAATAAGCCTCGCGGGTGCGGTCTTCCACAGCGGCAAGTCGGGCACGACGGTCCGACTTCACGTCGCCAGGGACCTGGTCGATCATCTCGGCGGCCGGGGTTCCCTTGCGGGGGCTGAAAGGGAAGATATGAATCTTCGAGAATCCGACCGTTTCCGAAACTGCGCAGGTCTCGAGGAACTCTTCTTCGGTCTCGCCAGGGAAACCGACGATGATATCGGTCGAAATTGAAGGCTTGTCGAGCGAATCTTGCAGCAACTTGCAGCGATCAACAAAACGCTGACTGCCCCAGCGGCGACGCATCCGCCGCAGCACCGAGTCCGATCCGCTTTGCATCGAGATATGCAGGTGCGGACAGATCTTGTCGGGGTACTGAGCCATCACTTCGATTAGCTCTTTGGTGACTTCGGTGGCCTCGATGCTGGACAATCGGATTCGGAAGTCCGCGTCGATTTGCGAAAGCTGGGCCATCAACTGGGCCAGGCGAACCCAATCGGTTTTCGGCTTCCCTTTGTTCAGGTCGACCCCGTAGTGTCCCAGATGGATACCGGTCAGCACGATCTCGCGGAATCCGTTCTCGGCCAGACGTCGGACTTCGTCGACAATCTCTGTCGAAGGACGGCTGTACATCTCGGGGCGGACGTAAGGGATGATGCAAAAACTGCAGCGAAGAAGGCAACCATCTTGCACCTTCACGTACGCACGGTGCCGATCGCCAAAGCGAGAAATGCCATCCGGGATGTCGATCACACCCATGCGGCCCAGAAGGTCTGGGATCTCGCGTTTGTCAGTGACGACTTCGGAAACGTTGGGGAGCTGTTTCAGCTCTTCCGGGGCCCGGGTCGCATAGCAGCCCATCACCACGATCCGCGAGTTTGGGTTGTCCCGAGCCAGGCGACGAATGGCCTGGCGGCTCTTGGAATCCCCCTCGTTGGTGACCGTGCAGGTATTCACCACGCACACATCGGCCGATTCCGCATCTACCGCGTCTCGGTAGCCACCGCGTACCAATCCCTCGCGAACGAGTTCGGTTTCGTATTGGTTGACCTTGCACCCTAGCGTCAGGGTCTTCAGCTTGAGATCGCTCATCGGCAGACAGATCTGGGACGTGGCAACGCCCCATGAAAGACGGAGATTACAGGGGAATCCCCGATTTTAGCACTCCGGCTCGATCGTGGAAGACATCGAACCCCGACAACGGGCAATCAGTTCGTCCTTGCCATAGGCATGGATCTGGTCCCGTTTCAGCTCGGCGTGCTCTTTGGTGGTCGTCAGACAGATCGCTTTTCCATCAGCATCGACCGTTTTGGCGATCTCGAACCCCTTTTCAACCGGGTGGCCGAACAGTTCGTGCATCATAAGGATGACGTATTCGTAGGTGTGGTCGTCGTCGTTCCACAGCACCACATGGTACCGCGGTTGACGCTTCGGTTTTGGCTTCTTCTTCGGCTTCGACTTCGTTCTGACGATAGTCTCTTCCTGAGGTTCAGCTACGGACGTATTGGAGTCACCCACGGGCAAAATCTCAAAAATCAACGGGAAAAGGGCCCAATAAGAAACCTCGAATTGATCGCGGGGGGCCCCTGTGCAATGTCCATTTCCTGCGAGTCGTATTATATTGTACGGCTTTGCGGGTCGGAAGTTAATTTCGGCGTTTCCCGACGCAAAGCCGGTCTCGCTCACGTTCGATTGGATAAGACATGCCGGATCTGAAAACTTTTCTGGAAGAGAACCGCGAAGCCTTCGTCGAGTCGCTGAAAGAGCTGCTCCGAATTCCCAGTGTTAGCACCGACAGTCGGCATAAAGGTGACGTGAAGGCCGCTGCCGAGTGGGTGGCAGATCGCTTCCGAGAACTTAACTTCGAGACGCAAGTGATTCCCACCGAGGGACATCCGATCGTCTTCGCACAAAGCCCACCAGTTCCCGGCAAACCAGTAGCCCTGGTTTATGGACACTATGACGTCCAGCCTCCAGAACCACTTGAGCTGTGGACGACCCCCCCGTTTGAACCCACGGTCCGTGACGGCAACATCGTCGCCCGAGGGGCCACCGACGATAAAGGCCAGATGCTGACTCATGTTTTGGGAGCGATGGCCTGGATGAAATCGGTCGGCGAGCTGCCGATCCAGGTTAAGTTCCTTATCGAAGGGGAAGAGGAAATCGGTAGTGCCAGCCTCGGTCCATTCATCGAGCAAAACAAAGAGCTGCTGGCCAACGATGTGGTCGTGATCAGCGACTGTAGCCAATTCGGCCCAGGCCAGCCTGCGATTACCTACGGGCTGAAGGGGATCGCTTACTTTGAATTGAAGCTGACCGGTCCGAACCGTGACCTGCACAGCGGAACGTTCGGCGGCAGTGTGCGTAACCCAGCCAATACGCTCTGCACTATGCTGGGCTCGCTGGTCGACGAACATGGTTGGATTCATATCCCTGGCTTCTACGACGACGTGAAGCCGCTGACCGGGGACGAACGCGAGAACTTCGCGGAACTGCCATTCGATGAAGAGAGCTTTAAGAAGCAACTCGGTATCGACGCGGTCCATGGCGAAGAAGGTTACACGACGCTCGAACGCCGTTGGGCTCGTCCAACCCTCGATATCAATGGCCTGACCAGTGGTTACCAGGGGGAAGGCGCCAAGACCGTTCTGCCGGGCGTCGCTTCGGCCAAGTTCAGTTGCCGCCTGGTTCCGGATCAGTGCCCTGACAAGATCGCAGCTGCTCTGCGTGAACATCTCACCAAGATCTGCCCTCCAGGTATGAAGATGGAGTTGACGGCACATCATGGTTCGCCTGGTTTTGTGGTATCGACCGATAGCCCCTACATCCAGGCTGCGAAGGATGCCATCGAACAGGGCTTCGGCAATGCTCCTGTCTTGATTCGTGAAGGTGGATCGATTCCGATCGTTGCCAACTTTGCCGAACAATTGAAGTCGGACGTATTGCTGCTGGGCTGGGGCCTGGATGACGATAACACCCACAGCCCGAACGAAAAATTCAACCTCGGCGACTTTCAGCGTGGCATCGAAGCCAGCGCTCTGCTCTGGGCGGAAATCGCAAAAATCACCAAGTAGGATTCAACCAAAAAGACCTCACCCATGCTCGACCGGAAGTTTGTTGTCGAAAACGTCGAACTCGTAAAGAAGAACTGCGTCAATCGTGGCGTTCAGGCAGACGTCGACCAAGTCGTCTCGCTGGAAACGTCACGTAAGGCCAAGCTGCAGGAAGCAGAAGAGTTCAATCGCCAGGCCAACGAGATCAACAAGTCGATCGGCAAGGCCTCAGCCGAAGATCGTCCGAAGATCGTGGCCGAAGGCAAACGCCTGCGAGAATTGAAAGACGCGGCTTCGACCGAAGTCGATTCGCTCGAAGCTCAGATCGTCGACATCCTGCGGATCATTCCGAACCTGACACATCCCGACGCTCCGATCGGGGAAGATGATAAAGCGAACCTCGAACTGCGCCGCGGTGCGACTGAAGCCCGTAAGTTCGACTTCCCGGTCCTCGACCACGTCGAACTGGGCGAAAAGCTTGACCTGATCGACTTCGAGGCAGGGGCTCAGGTCGCTGGTGCAGGGTTCTATTACTTGAAGAACGAAGCCGTTCTGCTGGAGCTCGCGCTGCAGCAATATGTGCTCAGCTTGTTGATGAAGGAAGGCTTTGTCCCGACGATCACGCCCGACATGGCTCGCACCGAGATTCTGCACGGGGTCGGCTTCATTCCGCGTGGTCCTGAAACGCAGATCTACAGCATCGAGAACACCGATTTGAATCTGGTCGCAACGGCTGAAATCACCTTGGGCGGCATGTATGCCGGTAAGGTCTTGGAAGCCGAGCAGCTGCCGCAGCTGTTCTGTGGGATCAGTCACTGCTACCGCACCGAAGCAGGGGCAGCCGGCCGTGCTTCGCGTGGTCTTTATCGCGTGCATCAGTTCACGAAGGTCGAGATGTTCGCGTTCACGCTGCCAGAAGACAGCGAAGCGACGCTCAACAAGTTCTGCGAACTGGAATGTAAGATTTTCGATGGCTTGAAGATCCCTTATCGCGTGGTCGATACGGCCACCGGCGATCTGGGCGGACCAGCTTACCGCAAGTTCGACCTGGAAGCCTGGATGCCTGGACGTGGCGAAGCAGGCGAATGGGGCGAAGTGACCAGCACGTCGAACTGCACCGACTATCAGGCTCGTCGACTCAACATTCGCTACAAGGTCAAGGGAGAGAAGGGAACGCACTTCGCGCACACCCTCAACGGAACCGCGATCGCCTTGAGCCGTGGTTTGATCGCCGTACTGGAAAACTATCAGCAGGCCGACGGGACGATCGAAGTGCCAGAAGTGCTGCGACCATTCATGGGCATCGACAAGATCGGTCCGCGTTAATCGTCATCGCATCAGGGAGGCAAGAATCTTGGCATCACCCAAGCTAGAACTGCCTCCCTGGTGGGCATGGCCGCTGATCGTACTGATGTTTCCAGTCGCGGTCGTCGTGATGATGGCTCTGCTGATCGCGATCATGGTCGTTGGCCCGATCATCATGTTCTATTCGCTGCTGAATTTTCCTGCCCATCGCCGGGCGAGGCAGCGACTGCGAGAAGAAGACGAATCCCTGAGGCTTTCGCTAACGGCTCAGGGACGATACATCTCGCCTGGTAAGCTTCCAGAGTTACAGCAGGTCTCGCGCGGGACGTTTCTTGTCGAGAGTCGTTCGCCCAAAGAATGGGGACGCATATGGTGGACTGCGGACGATCTCTCTCAGCAACCACCACTCGACTCGATGCGTGAAGTTCCCGTGAACTCTTCCGCCTGGAATTCATCGGAGCTGGAACAGTTTGCTCGGCAGTGCCAGGAAACGCAACTCGATCCCGCCGAGGGAAAGGGCTATCTGGTGGAAGGTAAACCGCAAGAGGTCCTACGCCAATTTCCTGAAACACCGGCCTACTTGCTCGCCAAATGGTTTCCCGAGGAATACCAGATCTACCCGATGGTCGACTAGATCCCGCGGAGTGTGCGAGCGGCGCTGATGCACATGTTTTCGCTCTCTTCCAGCGACTTCGATTCAGCGATCACGCGAATGATTGGCTCGGTGTTGCTGGCTCGAGCGATCAGCCAACGATCTTTCCAGGTAAAGCGAAGACCATCCCCTTCATCCAACTGAGCATCGCCGTATTGATGCTTCAGGCGATCGAAGCCTGCCGGAAGTTCTTCCGGGTTCAGCTCGACCTTGTGCTTGACGATTTCGTAGCGGGGGAGGGCGTCGGCCAGCTTGCTGATCGTCTTCTTCTTTTTGGTCATCAGTTCCAGGATGTTAGCCATCCCGACGAAGCTGTCGCGAATGTAGCCCACCAGCGGATCGATCGGACCACCATTCCCCTCGCCGCCGAAGACGGCATCGCGGAGCATCATTTCCTGGGTCACGTTCGCTTCGCCGACGGCGCTGCGGTAGATCGGGCACTTGAAGTTCGCCGCGATTTCTTCGTTCATGCGGCTGGTCGCGCCATTGATGACGACGGCACCTTTTCGCTGCGAAAGAACATTCTGCAAGCAAAGTGCCACGGTGTACTCTTCACCAATGTAACGACCTGTTTCGTCGATCACCGCCAGGCGGTCGGCATCGGGATCTTGGCAGAAGGCAACATCATATTTCCCTTCGCGAACGTCTTCAGCCACCGTTCGCAAGTTGGCTTCCGTCGGCTCTGGAGAATGAATGAACTCGCCGTTAGGCTCTCCGCCGCGTACTTCGACTTCGCAGCCCAGCTCTTCCAGCAACTTCTTGCCGACGATACTGCCGGAGCCGCCATTCGAGTCGAGCAGGACTTTGTAGCTCTTCTTCTGGATCGGACCGGCCGAGATCGTGGCCAGGACCTTCTTGATATGCTCGTTGACGGTTTCTTCGCAGCGGGTAGTGACGCCGATCTCGTTCCACGGAGCCCAGGTAATGGGCTGGTTGAGATAGGCGGCTTTGACCTGGGCACCCCGTTCGGCCGAGATCACCCGACCATCGGCTCCCATCAGCTTCAATCCGTTGTATTCGGGGGGATTGTGACTGGCAGAAATCTGGATGGCACCGGTGCAGCGGTATTGCCGCGTCAGAACACCCACGGTTGGGGTGGCCGCCACGCCAGCGTCCAGCACGTCACGACCAAGCAGATTGATCGTTCCCTGGATAATTTGACCAATGGCATGGCCACTAGGTCTTCCGTCGCGGGCCAGCAGAATACTCCCGTCGGGAAGCTGCTCGACAAAGGCGGCGACGTAACGGCTGATCGTCTCCGGAGAGAGGCTCAGCCCTAAAATTCCTCGCAATCCGGAAACACTGATGATCGGTTGTTGGGTCATGCCTGAGCGATGGTTCGATTGTGGAGGTTGCTAATGCCAGCGGCGTACGATCACGTCCCACTACTATAAAACAAAAACCGCGCCGTTGGCGTGATCGATTCGATCGGCATTTCATGAAAGTGAAGAATTCCCCCTGGGGCAGTTCGCCCAATTGATGATTGTGAGGGGGTTGCCTTAAAATCGGGTGATTCCGAAAGACTTTGTAATGGGGACAACCTATGAGCGGCAGCGATCTCGATACCAGTGCTCTTCTCGAGCAAGTCAAACAGGCCACCGTCGACGGCAAGATCACCGCTAGCGCGGCCGATAACATCGAAATCTGGTTGACCGAAGCCCGATACGCTCGCTATGCCGACCAGGTCGCCGAGCACATCACCTCGGGCAAGTGGAAAGAGCTGGACGACGCTTTCTGGACGATCATTCCGTTTGGAACCGGCGGTCGCCGCGGCAAAATGTACCCGATCGGCTCGAATGCCATCAACGAACGCACCATCGGCGAAAGTGCCCAGGGCCTGGCCGAATACGTCAAGGCAACAGTCAGCGGCGATCTTTCGTGTGCGATTGCCTACGATACCCGCCATCGCTCGCGTGAATTCGCCGAGCTTTGTGCCCGGATCATGGTGTCGAATGGCTTCACGGTCTATTTCCTGGATGATTATCGCAGCACGCCAGAGCTTTCGTTCCTGGTTCGCTATAAGAAGTGCTCGTGCGGGATCATGGTCACCGCCAGCCACAATCCACCAAGCGACAACGCCGTGAAGGTCTATTGGTCGACCGGTGGTCAGGTGATGCCTCCGCACGACGCAAAGATCATCGACAACGTGATGAGCGTGCAAGAGATTCCGCTAGGTGTCGAGTTCGACGCCGCGGTTTCCGAAAACAAAGTTGTGCTGTGCACGCAAGAGACGGACGACGCTTTCGTCAGTGCCGTTTCGCAGCAGAAGTTCGACGGCCCACGCAATCTGAAGATCCTTTACTCGCCGCTGCATGGTGTGGGGGCTTCGGCCGTTTTGCCGGTGCTGGCCGCAGATAACTTCAAAGACGTTGCCCTCTTCGGCCCCCATGCGGAACAAAGCGGCGACTTCCCGAACGTCCCAGGCCACGTCTCGAATCCCGAGAACCCAGCCGTTTTCGATATCATCATCGATCAGGCCAAGAAGGACGGCTCGGAGCTGATCCTGGCGACTGATCCCGATAGCGATCGCCTCGGCTGTGCCGCTCCTCGTTCGATGGACACCACCGGCGAATGGGGCACCTTCACCGGCAATCAGATCGCCGTTCTGCTGGCCGATCACGTTTTGTCGGAACGCAAGAAGGGTGGCGGTCTGACGGCCGATCACTACGTTGTGAAGACCCTGGTCACCACCGAAATGGTTCGCCGGATTGCCGAAAGCTACGGCGTGCGAACTTGTGGCAACTTGCAGGTCGGCTTCAAGTACATCGGCGGAACGATGGACGAAGAAGGTCCCGACAAATTCCTATTCGGTTGCGAAGAGTCGCATGGCTACCTCGTCGGGCAATACGCTCGCGACAAAGACGCCTCGGTCGCGGCGATGCTGCTGGCCGAATTGGCTGCCAATTGCAAGAAGGAAGGCAAGTCGCTGCACGAGAAGCTCGAGTCGCTGTGGTGGCAACATGGCTACCATGCCGAACGTCTGCTCAACCAGAAGATGCCTGGCAGCGAAGGCATGGCCAACATGCAGAAGCTAATGGGCAAGTTCCGCGCCGAGCCACCAGCTTCGGTGGGTGGCTTGAAACTGGTCCAGGTTCGCGACTATTTGAATGACACGATCACCACCGCCGACGGTCAGACCTCGAAGCTGAACGGACCAAAGGGCAACATGGTGATCCTCGATCTGGAAGACGACAATTACGTCGCTGTGCGTCCTTCCGGAACCGAGCCGAAGGTTAAGTTCTATATGTTCTCGTACGTTCCGGCCGAGCAGCTTTCGCTGATGGATGCTGCCCAGGAAGAGATGGAAGCCCGTCTCGATGCCTTCGAGAACGACCTGAAGGCATTTGCCGAAAGCGTCTAAGGTCGCTGCAAGCACGTTGCCCCTGCCCCATGGGCGGGGGCAATCGATGCACTCCTGTCAGGTTCGCGGTTGTTCGTACTGCCAAAACTGCGGGTTAGGGTTAAAATCCAATGATGGAATCTTGTACACCCTAGCCTCGTTGAGTCATGGCAGAAAATCTGAATCCGGAAGCCGAATCGACCCCGCCAGAATCATCGGACAGCCAAGGTCGGCCTGCCGAGCATGTCGCCTTCACGCTGACTGCGGACAAGGTCCGTAAATTTCCGACCACTTCAGGCGTCTACATCTTTAAGGATGATAAGGGACGCGTCATCTATGTCGGCAAAGCGAAGAACCTCCGATCGCGGGCCGGTTCTTATTTTCTGGCTGAAGCGGCCATCGATCAGCGAACCGGCTATTGGGTGAACGAGATCGCCGACGCTGACTTTCTGGAAACCGAGAGCGAAGTCGACGCCCTGCTGGCGGAATCGCGGCTGATCAAAGATGTCCAGCCGAAGTACAACAAAGAGCAAAAAGACGACAAGACATTTCCGTACTTAATGATCACCCAGCGCGAGGACTTCCCCCGCGTCGAGTTCACGCGCGAACCGCAGGACAAGAACGCCAAGCTCTACGGACCGTTCACTAGTGCTAGCGCCTTGCGTGGGGCCATCCAGGTCTTGCAGCGGATTTTCAAGTTCCGAACCTGTGATCTCGATATCGACGAGAACGACGAACGCTGGAAATGGTTCCGGCCCTGTTTGCTGGCGAGCATCGATCAATGCACGGCTCCCTGCAATCTGCGGATCAGCAAAGAGGAATATCGCAAAGACATTCGCCGGTTGCAGATGTTTCTGGAAGGGAATCGGTCTCGCCTGACCAAGCAGCTTCAAGACGAAATGATGGAGGCTTCCAAGAACCTCGAATTCGAGAAAGCCGCCAAGCTGCGTGACGAGATCAGCATGATCGAACGCCTCGACGAACGAGGCGAACTGGAAACTCACGCTCAGCCAGAAGTCTTCTACGTCGATCCGAAGAAGGGGCTCGCCGGTTTACGAAAAGTGTTGGGGATGTCGATCACGCCGCGGACGATCGAAGGGGTCGACATCGCTCATTTGGGCGGCAGCGATACGGTCGCCAGCCTCGTGCAGTTTCTGGATGGGTTGCCATTCAAGCCTGGCTACCGGCGTTTCAAGATTCGTGGGGTGGATGGCGTCGACGACTTCCGCAGCATTCACGAGGTCGTCGCGCGCAGGTTCAAGCGTTTGAACGAGACCTCGGAAGTCTTCCCCGATATTCTGCTGATCGACGGTGGCAAAGGGCAGTTGAACGCAGCAATGGCGGCGTTCCGTGATCTGCGGATCGAGCCGCCGACGGTCATCTCGCTGGCCAAACGCGAAGAAGAAGTCTATCGACCGGGCGAGAGCGAACCGATTCGCTTGAGCCGTCACTCGTTCGCCCTGCGTTTGCTGCAATACGTGCGAGACGAATCGCATCGCTTCGCCCAGCACTACCATCACCTGTTACGCGAAAAGCGGACGTTTGGGAAGTAAATTGCGTCGCTTTGGCCCTGGCCTGGTTGGATGGCTGAGAACCGGTTGTGGTCGATGGAAACGAAACCAACGCTGGGGTAAACTCGTGGTTCGGCGACACCCCCTTTCGGCACGGAGGCATTCGGCATGGCTCGTAACGAGCAACTCATTCGGCAGCACAAAATCCTGCAGATCCTCGAACGTTATCGGTATGGCTGCCTGCTGGAAGAAATCCGTGACGCGCTGGTCGATGAACTTGGCCTGACGTCGTTGCATACCCGCACCGTGCGTCGCGATATCGAATCGCTGCAATCGGCCGGTCTCGATATCGATGTCCATGACTCCGGTCGTGGTCGCGTCTGGAAGCTGGGCGCCAGTGGCCGCGGAATGCATAAGATCACCGCAACGGCGACCGAGTTGATCGCCCTTTCGCTGGGACGCGATCTGCTGCTGCCTTTGTCAGGCACGCCGTTCTGGGTTGGTGTCGAGTCATTCTGGACGAAGATTCAAGAGCAACTCCCGGAGACGACCTGGGATCACTATCGCAAGTATCGTCAGGTACTTTATGTGACCGGTCTGGCCGCGAAGAACTATTCCGCCCAGGAAGGAGCGTTAAAGAACCTGAACCGGGCCATTCATCAGCATCGCGTCGTCGAGGTTGCCTATCAGAAGCCTGGTCAGCCGTCGCCAAGCCAGCGTCGGTTGGAACCGTACGGCATCGTCTTCCATCAGGGCAGTATCTACATCGTGGCGGCCGCCAACGAACTGCCGGAGGAAGATCCCGACCGCATCCGTCACTGGAAGCTCGACCGCTTCAAGAAGGCGGAAGTGACCGACGATTATTTCAAGGTGCCGAAAGATTTCGATTTGGAAGAGCACCTGGGGGGCTCGATCGGGATCTTCGCCGCCCATGAATCGATGGACTTCAAGATCAAAGTCTCGGCGGTCGCGGCCAACTGGGTGACTGAAGATCCCTGGCATCCCGAGCAGAAAGTCGAACGCCTGGACGATGGCAGTGTTCTGCTGACTGTGAAAGCGGCTCACGAACTGGAGATCATCCCGCGCGTGTTGGCATTGGGGCCAGAGGCTGAAGTACTTTCGCCCAAGTCGGCGCGTGAAGCGATCAAGGCTCGCGTGATGAAGATGGCCGAAGTCTACGAGAAACGCTGAGTGTTACCGCGCCAGTCGATCATGCCCTGGGCGTCGGCTTCCACCTTTTCAAAGGTCGGCTGAATCGGTCGATTGTAAACGTACGTGGTCGCGGTGATCGGCTGACCATCTAGCGTCTCGCACTCGACCACTTCGCGCGTGTAGAGGGTCGGATAGCCTTCGACTTCGTCCAGCACTTCCAGCAGTTTTGCTTCGTGCTTGGCATCGAACAGCCACAGCTCGCCCACCACGCGTGTTTCACCTTCGAGCTTCAGGCCTGGGTAGTCGGCGACTTCCCATAACGATCCTGGCGTCGAACCACGCAGCACCGCCACTGGGCGGTAGGGCCAGCATTTCTCGCGGCATTCGCCCCGCTTCAAGGTGCCGTAGGCGAAGAAGGCAACGATGTCTGGCATGTTAAAACAAGCTCGGCGTAGAGGACTTGGTGGTCGACTTCTTGCGAGCAGGCTTCGCTTTTGGCGGTGGGACTTCGACCGGCTGGCCATCCATTCGCGTCACACGGATCGATTCTTCCAGCGACTGCACCTTGCTCACCAGTGGCTCGTGACAGGTCAGCATGATGATCTGAATGCGCGGGTCAAAGTTCATCAAGACGCGTAACGTTGCCAACTGACGGCTGTCGTCGAAGTTAACCAGGATATCGTCCATCAGCACCGGCAACGGCTCGGCCTGTTCGCAGTAATGTCGAATGTAGGCGAGGCGAATCGCCAGGTAAAGTTGTTCCCGCGTCCCGGTGCTCAGTTCCGAAGGTTTCCGCCGCAGATCGTTGGGGCCGCTGAGGATCAGTCCCCCTTCCTGGTCCGGGTCGTGCTCGACCTGGGTGTAACGTCCCTCGGTCATTTGCTCGATCAGTTCGCTGATCAACGCGAGCAGTTGTCCGGAGCTTTCCTCGCGAAAGGCGGCCATCGCTCGGTCGAGCATCTCTTTGGCAATCAGTAGCGGCCCCAGTCGATCGAGGCAGTCCGACAGTTCGGCCTGAAGTGCTTCGATCTTCCCTTGAGCCATCACGGCCCGGCTTGTCTGGTCGACTTCGGAAAGGCGAAGCTTGAGTTGCCCGAGCTGCTGATTGACCTCGGCTTGAATCTTGCCGGTCTCGGCATATTCGGTCTTCGCCCCGGAGAGATCGAGTTGCAACGTATCGACATCGATCGCTTCCAGTTCCGCAGCGAAGCGTTCGGCGTCTTCCGATTCACGAACCAATGCCAACCTGTTTTCGAGCGAAGCAATTTCCGATTCGAGCAATTGCCGCTGCCGAACCGTTTGCGAAACGACTTCCAGCTGATCGTCGGTTTCAACGTTCGTTTGCGACCGCCACTGCGACAACCGGGCTTCGACGTCGGCAAGTTCCTTGCGGCTCTTTTCGAGCGTCTCGGTACGAAGCTGACGCTTGATTTCCAGTTCTTTCCGAAGACTAAGTTGGTTCTCGGCTTCGGAAAGCAGAGTTCCTAGACGCTGGGCAGCATGTTCCGGCGCCATCTCGCCCAGCGGTTCGCCGGTCGCGGCAACCACGGATTGAACTTGTTCGGCGAACTGAGCCAGTCCCGCTTCCATATCCGAGATTCGCTTCTGCATGCTCTCGGCCGCGGCCAGCGTGCCTTGGATCTTTTCGACCGTTTGAATCAGTTCGGCCGCCATCTCCAGGTCGACTTCGCCGAGCGAAGCAAACACGGTTAGCAGTTCTTTGGCCTCGGCTTCGATGCCAGCCACCTCTTGCTGGCGTTTTTCGTTTCGCTCGAAGTTCTGCCGTCGGGCATCTTGGTTGAGCTGCAATTTGCTGGTGAGTTGCTGGCGACGGTCCCGTTCGGACTGGGCCCGTTTCAGGTACGAGGCAATCCAGGCCGCGACATCCGCTGCGGAACTTGTCGACTCGGGAAGTCCCGCGGTCCGGGCCAACGTTGTCGCCGCTTCGACACGCTGCTGATGCGGTGCGAGATCTTCTTCGAGCCGCGAGATTTCCGTTTGCGTTTCCTGCAACGAACAGAATGTCGTTCGCCACGGAAGCATTTCCTGGGGCGACTTGGGAACGATGCCACACGCTTGCCATTCCGTTTCCCAGCTCTGTTGGAGTTCATCTCGCTTCGCGATCAACTCGGCGACATACGATTGACGCTGGGCCAGGCGTTCTTCCAGCAGGCGAATGTTCCCCTTCATCGCTTGCTGATCCGCCAGTATCTGAGCGTGATGGTGACGCTGGTCGGCTAGTTCGTCCGACTGCTGAACCTCGCCCTCGAATCGCTCGGCATCTTCGCTCGTCTTTGCCGCTTCGGGCTGGGTGCTTCCTTCGAGGATGGATCGCAGCGTTTGCCAGGTCGCGTCGCGTTGATCACGCGATGCCTTCAATTCGTCTTCCGAAACCAGCCGAGCACTTTGCTCCAGCCGGCGAAGCTCGTCGTTCTTCGAGGTCAGCTCGTCGGTTGTTTCCCGGGCTGCTTGCTCGGCCGTACGAAGCTGTTCGGCAATCGCCTGAAAGTCGGCTTCGTAACGGCGAATTGTCTGCTCCAGCGGCATCGGGAAAGGGGCCGTAAAGTCGAGTGTTTTGCCTGCGATCGTCTCGATGGTGACGCGGCGTTGTCCCATTTCGGACTGCAGCTTACGAAGCTGCCGCTGCATATCGCCAATGCGGTCGATCGACTGTCGCAGCGGATCGATGGCCGCTTGAAGTTGTTCGATCATCTCGCTCGACTGCGAGGGCAGATCGCCCAGGGCCGATTCGAGTTCGCGAATGTCTTGATCCAAGCGATCGACTTCTCCGGCATGCGAACGGATTTCCGTCTGCAAACGTTGATAAGTCTTGGTTAACTGCTCGATCTTTTTACGCTGGGCCAGCGTCAGTTCCAACTGAGCGACTTCGTCCAGCTTTAGCTTCGGGCCGATCTGTTTCAGGCTCGCCGTGGCACCATCGAGCTCGTGCTGGCGATCTTGCTTTCGCAGCGGAATATCGCGGCGATAGCCCTGCATCTCTTTGATACCGAACATCAGCGAACGGATCGCCTCGTTCGATTCGATCAACGCTTCGTTGAACGAGATCGCGGCGATCTCGGCATCGAGCCGATCCAGGTCCTGGGTCAGGCTTTCGACTTCCGCTGAGAGCTTCGTGCCTGCCTTGCGGGTTTGAGACAGCTCTTCCAAAGCGTCGGCCGGAAAGGACTCCGGCGTTTCCATGCGTTCAAGTTGCTGCTGTTTCGACTGGCGATCGATCCACAGCGGATGCGCCTTCTTCAACCGATCAAGATGCTGCTGCCGCCGGAAAACTTTAGCGAGGGCAGCATTCAGTCGGGCAAGCTCTTCTTCGCAGCGTTGGGCTTCGCCGAGCCACTGTTCGTATTCAACCGGGCGGAGCGACGAATCTTTGAGTTCTGACTTCAACGCCTTGATGTCAGAAAGGATGCTGTTGATGCGCTGCTTCTGACCGCGACTTTTGAAGAGAGCTTCCGTTTCGTCGTCGATGTTTTTCAGCAGCAGTTTGTAATCGTGCAGTCGCCCCAGACCGCCGCCGAATAGTGCTTCGTCGAGGTTCGCCTCTTTCAGGCTCTCTTCGCCGGTCGCTAGTTCCTTCAGCGAGAATCCGAAGACATGCTCGTAAAGTCGCTGGTCGGCGCCACTGATCAGTTGCTGCCAGCGTTCTTCGTCAATGGCGGCGTTGCCTTCTTCGAACTCGCCGGAGAGCGTGTTCTTGGTTCCTTGCCGCCGCACGATCTCCAGCAGTTGCGATTCACCCGAGATGAGCTTGGCCGTCGCCTTCATCTTTTTCTTCGACGAGTCTGGCGCGAACGGATTGCTTTTGGCGTGTTGGAAACCAAACAGAAGTTGGCGAACAGCTTGCAACAAGGTCGACTTGCCTGCTTCATTACGACCATAAATGATGTGCAGGCCATCGGTCGAAAACGCAAACGACTGCTCAGTATGGATGCCGAAGTTTTCGAGTTCTAGGTGTTCAATCTTCATGCGCTGGGTGCCCCCAATCGGCTTCGCAAAAGCTGCTGGGCCGCTTCAATCCATTGTGGCATTCGTTCGTCCAGGGTCCCTTCTTCGCTGATCGAGACATGCTGGGCACTGACCTTATCAAGCACCGGTTTCACCAGCTCCTCCAGTTGCCGCAAAGCTTCGGCGTTGTCTTGAACCTGGTCGAACTGCGTGGCGATGGCTCCCCACAGGTCGTGTGCGTCTTGGACGTTCCCGGCCAACTGCGGCGAAGTATCGAAGCGGATCTTCTCGAGCCAGATCTCGTCGTCGATCGACTCGGCCGAGCCATGTAGTTCCTGTAGAATCTCGCCCCGTTTGATCAGGTCCGAAAGCTCGTCATGGACTTTCGTGGCTCCCTGGAAGGTCAAGCGAAATGCTGAGCTAAGACCTTCGTGGTCGCGATGCCCTTTTTCCAGAGCAGCCGATGCTTTGGCCAGCACGCCGTCGAGGTTCTTTTCGGCGGAAACGTCAACAATCAGTTCCTGCCAGCGAATCGAGTCGGTTGCGTGGAAGGTGACGTTCTTAAGCGTCTCGCCGTCGATCTCTCCGAGCAGGCAACCTTTGGCACCTGGCTCGCGAATATGACGCCCTTGCGGATTACCACTGTAGGCAACGTACGGTTCGGTCGACAGAGGATCGGTGTTTCGCAGGTGAATGTGGCCGAGGGCCCAATAGTCATAGCCCCGGGCACGCAGTGTTTCGATGGTCGTTGGAGCGTACGTATCGTGATGCTCGCTACCGGTAAGGCTGGTGTGCAGCATGCCGAGGTTGAACATGCCAGGCACACGCTGCGGGTACCGGGCCGCCAGGTCGATCGTTACCTCACGGTCTGCGAAGCCTTGCCCATGGATTGCCACGCCGAGATCGTCGAGCGTGATGGTGGCGGGCTCGTCGTGAGGAAGTTCAACCACGTTATCAGGCCAGCGAATCTTACGTTGGATCTGGCTAACGGCATCGTGGTTACCTCGGATGTAGTAAACACCAATGTTCGCATCGGCCAACCGACGAAACTGCCCGGCTGCCCATTGGCCAGAGTGCATGTCTTTCCAGTCGCCATCAAACAGATCGCCTGCGACGACGATGAACGCGACTTGCTGCTCGATCGCCAGGTCGATGATGCGTTCGAGTGCCGTTCGCGTGGCGCGCTGGACACGCTTCATCATCGCTTCGTCACGCATCGCCAAGCCGCGAAGCGGGCTGTCGATATGCAGGTCGGCAGTGTGAATAAACTTGGTCATGAGCGAGTTTCGTCCTGCCAGGCCACAATTTCAGGGCCGTGGACAAAGAGCAATGCTCCGCGAATGGAATTCAGCGGAAGCTTAAATATCTGCGATACCGCGCTGCGGTAGGAATCGATTTGCGGACGGTAATGCCGCACCTTTTCTTTAAGGGCCGATGCATCCTCGAAGGCGTCGGTTTTAAAGTCGACAACGTCGGCGGCGATCACTTTGCCTCTCTGTTTTATCAAGACAAGCCGGTCGATGGAGCCCCGCAAGATCGAGTCTTCGTAGGTGATCGCGAAAGGAAATTCGCGATGAACGCTCAGAGAATCATCGGCGTTGGCATCCGGCCACCAGGCATCAGCCACGTATTGTTCGCGACGAAGCAAACTAGCGGCTTTGTCAGATTGCAAGATGCTGGTCAGGTGCCCGAACGCGTTTTCGTAAGGGAACTCGCCGAATAGTCCGTGGGCCGAAGCGATCATTTTCTCGCGATCTGCGCGGAAGTCTTCCAGCCACCCGATCGATTCGAGCCAATGATGCATGGCCGATCCATACCGCATGCCTGCCGTGACCGACTCGGCTTTGAGCAAGTCTTTCACACGTCGCAGACGGCCTCCTTCCAGTGAAGAAGGGGAAACGAATTCGCTGAGTGATTCGTGCGTTGCCGACTTCAGTCGAATCGGCTGGCGAATTTCGGCGATGGCATGTCTTGCTTCTTCTTCCGCCGCTTCTTTCTCAACCGATTCGTACCAGCGAGGATCGCCGTCGCTGTAAAGCCGCTGCTGCTCGGCAGGGTAGGGGGCTTGCGGGGCGAGGCCATTGAGGACGATCCCAGAGAACGACTTCGAGTGCCCTTCACCGCCGGACTTCGGCTGAGGTCGTGGCTTGACGATCATGTGCAGCGAATGGACGGCCCGGGTCAAAGCGACGTACAAAACGCACAACGATTCGACAACATTCTTCTGCTGCGTCTGCTCGAAGATCTGCTGCACGTTGTCTGGCAGCATGGCCTGAAGCGATTCCGACACGTAATGCGTGACGCCGTTGATCGGGCCAATCTGTTGGTCTCGCTGCAGGACGAAGCTGTCCGATTGCGGCGGAATACGATTTTCGAGTTCCGGCAGGAAGACGGCGTCGAACTCCAGTCCCTTCGACTGGTGAATGTTCATTACGCGAACGGCCGCACTTGAAGAGTCGCCGACACGCTGCGATTCGATGAACCGCACGAAGTCTCGGCAACGAAGCGTCGCTTTGCCTTGATACGAAAATGCCAAACGCTGGAACTGTTCCAGACGGCGTTGTTCACGTGGAGTGCACTTCGGCTGAATCAACTTCGCCCAACGGCTTAGGGCGGCACCATAGCCTTCAACGAGCAGCTCGCGCCGCAGATCGTTCGCGAGTGCTTCCCAGGCTTCGGTCGAGCTATCGGCAGGCCGAAGCAACGACGACAACGGGGAATGCTGGATATGGAATCGAGCGGAAGTGTTGCCCGGGTGATCGAGCCATTCCAGGAGCGAGAGCATCAACTGCACCGCCGCGGAATCGGTCAACGGGTTGCCACCTTCTTCACTGGCCATCACGTTCCGCTGCCGCAGCAGGTAAATCATCGAAGCAATCGTCGCGTTTCGGCGAACGAGCACCCCGATCGAAACATGCGGTGCCTTGTGATGCAGGTCAGCGACCTGGTTGGCCGCGGCGATCAGAACCTGATCGTCGCACGGCTTGCCTTCAGCGTCGAAGGCCGCCGAGTCGACGGTGACAAAGCCTGAGAGTTCCGTTCGGGCCGTTTTATGCGGATTGAAAAACTTCAGCCAATGCTCGATGCCGTTTCGCATCTTTCCGGCACCCTGGAACTTTTCAAGGTTGCCGAAGATCTGATTAACGGTCTCCATGATGATCGGGGCCGAGCGGTAACTGCGGTCCATGTCTTCGCAGTGGATGCCCGGCAGTGTTTCCTGAACCGCATCGAAGATCTCGGCCACGCCGCCACGCCAAGCATAGATCGCCTGCTTCATGTCGCCGACGCACAAGATCGAGCGGTCCTTGGGCTGTTCTGCGATCTTGCGAGCCACGGGACGAATCACATCCCACTGAACCGGGGCGGTATCCTGAAATTCATCCAGCAGCAGATGTTCGATCTTGCGATCGAGGCGGAACTGATTTTGAATTTCGGCATTCGTTTTCAAGGCATCGCTCAAGCGACGTGTGACGTCGTCAAACCGGTAGCCACGCTGCATGAACTTGAGTCGTTCGTAGTGCTCGTGGAATCGATCGAGCAGTTGGTAGGCCCCGCGATTCTGATCGACCGTTCGGCCAATCAGCGTGCAGTGCACATACCGCACCAGCGTTTGATAGACCTTCATGACGTCGTCAGGGATTGGCTTGCGGCTGTAGGTGTCTTCCCCTGCCACGATCTTCGGCGGAAGACCGGTGTCGAGAAACTTGGCCCACTGCGAACCGCGAAAACGATCGACGTCGGCGGTCATGGCCTTCTTCAAGGCTTTGGAATCAGGCGGATAGCTGTCGAGGAAATGAATCGCGTCCTCCACTTCCCGTTCCGATGGGACGGCAGCGACCGTCAGCACTTGCCACGACTGCTCGTCCGAGTCGAGGTAGATGCCATACAGGTCATTCACCAAAGTCATCACCAGACGCGATACGCTTCGCTCGGAACTTCCTTTGCTCAGCAAGTGCAGAAGCTGAATGACTTCGTTCGTTTCCGGATGGGCCAGGACACGATTGACGGCGTCCATGCGGATTCGCTGATCGTCGACGTCGTCCAGAATCGTCCAATCTGGCGGCAAGCCAAGCTCGAAGCTGAAGCACTGAGCGAGTCGGATGAAGTGACTGTCGAGCGTTTTGACCTGCAGCCGATGCATCTGCTGCGGAATCTGGTGGAGCGCTCGCAGGCAATCGTCTTGTGTGATCGGCGTCCCTTCCAGCGAATCGTTCAGTTCCTTCAGACGTTTTGGATCAGCAGCGGCGGCGGCAAGACGCATCATGATGCGGTCGAGGATTTCACCCGCTGCTTTTCGCGTGAAGGTGGTCGCCAGGATTTCGTCGGGGCGACCATTATGCGCGACCAGGCCTAAATATCGGCTCGACAGCCGATAGGTTTTTCCACTGCCTGCCGAAGCGCGAATGAGCGTGTTGGGGAAAGGGCTTGAAGTTGGGCTCATGTGGCAGGCTCCCATTTGCCCAGGACCGAGTCCTGGCAGATCCGCGAGAATTCGTCTTCGTAGGCAACACTGGCGGAAGAAAAGAACTTGCCTTCGCGGATGTCACGAATGGCCTGAACGATGGTGGCGTCGGCTTGATCGAGGTCTTCGTCGGTCCAACCAGCCGCCCGAAAACGAACCTCTTCGCCAAGTTTGGCCAACGTGATGTAGCCGAGCGAAACTTCGCCGCGCACGCCAACGCTTTGCACCAGGTGGCGATAAAACGGCAACTGCACGCCGATCCACTTTTTGTCGCCGCGAGGCCCTTTCTGGTGATCCTTTTCCGGATCGCTCACGCTGTCGCCCGTCTTGTAATCCCAAACAGCCCATTCCCCTGTTTGCGGATTATGGTCGATGCGGTCGATACGTCCCTCCAGAATCACTGGCGTACCGTCGACATCGAGCGTGCGCGTCGGATCGGCGACATCAATTTCGCACTTATGGATCACCCACCCTTCCTGGCGATGTTGGGCCTGGGCGGTGGCGAAGGCACGCATTCGAAGCCGTAGCTGTTCGATCTGCAGCTTGATGGTGGCCAGCGGACTGCTGCCGTAGCGGCCGCCTGCGATCTCGCTCAGCTTGGACGAAAGGAAATCGAAGATCACCTTCTCGTCGGACGAGTTTTTGATGTCGCTGGTGCCGAAGGCCTGAAGCGTATCGTGAGCCAGATTACCGAAGGCGCCCCCATGCAGTTCCGTGGCAATGTCGTCGTCGCCTCGAAGTTGCATCACGTACCGCAGAAAGAAGCGGTAAGGGCACTTCAGATATAAGTTGATCGCTGTGGCGGAGAACTTTTCCCAGTTGGGATAACGTTCAATCTTCAACGACTCCGGCACCGGGATCTCGATTTGCTGTCGATGATCGCGGGTGTCTTCGCCGATCGACTTGGCTGCATTAATTGGATCTTCGGGCGTGCCGAAAAACTTCTGTACGCGTTGCGGGAGGTCTTCGGTTGAACCGGTGAAAAGCAAGCGGCTCGGCGCCAGAGGATCGCCATCGGCGCTTCGTTTCGGAACGATCCAGGTCGCCTTTTCCCGAGTATGCTGGATCACTTGAACCTGGTACGCGTCACGGGCATATCGCAGCGAATCGTCTTCCAGGCCCAGCAATTTGCGGAGTGTGTTGGGTAGAAACAGGTCGGCCGAGTTGGCGCTGGGGATTAAGCCATCGTTAAAACTAGTGACGACACAAACCGGAGCGTCCATCAACGGCAACTCCAGCCAACCCAACGCTTCGATCGCGTCGGGGTCGTGCTCGGCCGGGACCATCGCACTGCTCAATTGGTTCCGCAAGATTCGCATCATTTCGGAAGCAGTGCAGGGCTGAAGCAGCGAGGCCGGAATCTCGTTCCACTGGGCCATCGCGTCGTTGATCGCTTGCAGTGGCCTGGCCAGGGTATAGTTCGCCGAGGTATCGAGGTCGACCCACTGTTCGCCATAAACAATCAACAGTAAGTCACGCACCTGGTTCGACCACTCTGGGAGTGGATGCGTTTCTCGGGCAAAGGGCGCTGTTAATTCGGTCAGTCGTTGGATGGCATCGAGCAGCTTCTCATCGCTGATGGAACTGTCGACTTCGTTCGGCATTCGGCGATTGAACCAGGCATCGAGCGACGCGATTCCCAACTGATCTAGGTGCAAGGTCGCGAATAAGTCGGGATGACGCATGGCAGAAGCCAAGGCGTGGTATTGCCGCGACTGGGCGAGCTCGACGATTGTTTCCAGCAGGCGGAATGGGAGGGTGCTGACCACCGGCGTGCCGGGACCATAACGGCAGGTGAGTCCGTGCTGCTGAAAGATCCGGCGGACTTCCCCCAGCAGCGAGTCGTCCGGCAACCCAATGATGATTTGCTTGGCGGTGTAATCGCGAGCGACCGAGGCAATCGCCCCGGCGGTGTGATCGGCTTGCTGCGTCGGGCCGTCGACGATCGCCACGTCGTGCCAGTCGATGTCGATCTGTTCGTCTGCCCAGGCATCGGCCAACAAACAGCCATGCGAATCGAAGTGCGTCTGCCAATCGGCTGGTGCTCCGACAAGGGCTGTGACCTGACCTTGTTTTTCCGAAACCTGATCGAGCATCTGCCGCGTGACGCGGTTCAAGTCGACCGTGCCGAGCAGCACGATATGAGCATCGCAGTGGCACTCGCCATGCTTCACGGCATAGAGGCGTGCCGACTGCTTATCCCACATCTCCAGGGCATCGAGCTTGCGGAGGTAGGCATCTTGCAACTTGGCCAGAACATCCCAGCGAGGTTGCTCGGTGAAATCTTCCAGCGAGTGAGCGGTCTGGGCGACTTCCGAAAAGTCGAGCGATTCGGAAACAAGTTCGCGATAGACGCGGCGAATCGTGTCGCCATAGTCACGCCAGGAGCCAAAATCGGAGGGCTCCGGCGGGAAGGGAATCAGCGGCTTGAGGACCTCCGCTGAGAAACTTCGCAGCGTATCACCCCAGGCAAACTGCTGTGTCAGCTCCGACGCGAAGGGAAGCTTGGCATCGTAAAGGTGTTCCGGCAGATAACCAACGGTGATGACTTCTGGCGGAATTAACGAGCGGCCGGTCCCTTCGACGCGCTGGACCAGTATTTCCAGCAGCCGACGACCCGCCAGACCACCCGGTACGACGACCAGGCAGTGCGAAAGGTCGACCAGGGGGAGGTCTTCTGCCGACTTCGCTCCACGCGCGATCAGCCACTCGGCTGCCGAATGGAGAATGGGTCGGTCCCAAGATAAAAACTCGCGTGAAATCGCCATCAGGCCGTCCATGGGAAGGTCGTGTTCATGCCATTGGTAGGATACAACTCCTCGCGCTGGAAGAGAAGTCACCCCACCGATTGGCAACGCCTTCTTACTTTCGGACAGCCCGGTGACACGTTTGGTCCACGGACGCGAATTGGGAGCTATTTCTGCAGGATCTTGTCATAAACGCTCGCGACACCGCGGGCCATTGCGACGTCTGAGAACGAATCGGCATGGCGTTTCAGGGCGGTCTTGCTAATTTCACGCCAGTCTTCGCGGCCCGTCAGAACCGCTTCGATTCGTTGAGCGAGGTGCTCTGGATCATTTGGCTTGGCAATAATTCCACTTTCGCCATCAACAATCGCTTCGGTCACGCCTTCGACGTCGGTTGCCACCACCGGCGTACCGGCCGCCATCGATTCGAGGACCACCATCGGCAGGCCTTCACCAAACAGGCTCGGAAGAACGAACAGATCCATTTGGGTGAACTGAGCATTCACGTCGCGGGTAAAGCCAACCCAGTCGATGGCGTCGCCCAGATTCAATTTCTCGACCAAGGCGTGAATGCCTGCTTCGTACTCGGGGGTCTCGAACGGGCCAACCGCACGCAGGCGGATCCTATGTCCCCGATCGCGAAGCTGAGCCATTGCTTCCAGCAACACTTCCAGGCCTTTACGAGGTCGGAAGAGGGCCACGGTCCCCAAGGTCCACGTTCCGATCGGCAGTTCGCGATCGACGACATGTTCGACCTGGGGAACGCCGTTATGAACGACCGTGATGCGGTCTTCTTTCACGCCGAGGGTTCGCATGTGCCCGGCGAGGCTGTTGGAAACGCACACCAACTGAACGGCTCGCGCGATCGACATCTGTTCGATTCGCTGGTTCATCCAGTTGTGCCAAGGACGCGTCGAATCTCGCGAGGTTGGACTGTGCACGTGATACACGAACGGCACGCCGGTCAGGTGCGAGGCACCCATGCCGATCAATGCGGTTCGAGGGGTATGGGCATGAATGACCGCGAAGTTCTCTTGCTTCACCAGGTCGGCCAGTCGTTTGGCTTGCCACAGATCGAACTTGTGCTTCATCGGCAAGTCGTGGATCGGGCTGGTGCTGGCCGAGCGAGCTTCAGCGAACTTGCCAGGCTTCACGCAAGCGAAGCTGGCGTCGTAGCCGAATTGTGGGAGGCACTTTCCGAGAAGGTCTTGAACCCGTTCTGCTCCGGAGTAATGCTCGCCATTGATCACATGCACGACCTTGGCCAGCGTTGGCGGAGCCTGGTCGGTGGAAGCGGTCGATGGCTGGGATGGGGTGCTGACGGCCGTGTCGGACATGGGAGGGGCCTCGAAGGATTGAGCAAAATGGTTTCTCAAACCTACGTGATGGGCCGCAGCCCAGCGGCAATCAATTGCTGGGCAATGGGGATTCGTCCTAGCTGTTTTTCAGGTCGTAGCGATTATGCCGGGCACATTGGCTTACCCCAACTTCGCAATCACCTTCGAGACTTCCGAGTAGAACAGGTAGCCACCAGCGATGGTCATTCCCAGCGACGATAGCCACAGTCCGGCATCCCAAAGTAGTCCCGGTCGAAGACGCATGTCGATGCGGCGATAGCGGTAGAACAAAGCCGCGACCGAAAGCATCGGCAGCATGATGGCCTGCATCACACCGCTAAGTAGCACGAGCTGCGCAGGGTGAGGAATCAGCACGTAAACGGTGAGGCAGAACAATGGAAATGCGATGTTGAACACCGAGACCGTATTGTGCAACGCGCGATTCGTCGGAGGGATGACCCCAAATAATCGCACGCCATCGGCATCGACGCGGGCATGCCCTGCGTTGGCAACGAAGAAGGTCGAGTACAAGACGGCAAAGGCACCGAACAGAAAGAGCGTTGGGGCGATCGATCCGAAGACTGGTTCGTACATCACGCTTAACGTGCGGATCAGTTCCGACTTCTCAGGATTGAGTCCAGATCGGCCCAGGATTGCGGCCCCCAGCAAGTAGAAGGCAATCGTGGCGAATGTGTAGACCAGCATCGATCCCCAGGCATCCCACTGCATCACTTTCAACCAGCCGGTGGCGCGACGTGCCCAGCCTTCGCTTTCGTCTCGCTTGCCGGTGAAGCGAGCGTAACCTTTCTCGACACACCAATAGGGATACGCAATCAACTCGGCCGCACCGACACCAATAATCCCGAAGGTCGCCAAAGCGGTGACCACTGGGTTGATCCCGGCCAGAGTATTACCTGGAAGCGAGAAGCTGAGCCCTTTCAAGACTTCACTTCCCGAGATCGCCCAGTCAGGTGAGAACTGTAACGCGACCAGGTTGCCGATTGTTACCAACGTGAAGCCAGCGACCAGGATTGTCGAGAAGTTCTGGATGAAATGATAACGCCCCATGTAGAGTAAACCGGCAGTCAGCACGGCGATAATGCCCGCCCAGATTTTGTCGTCGTTGCTGGAGAACTGGCTTTGGATTGATTGCATGGAAGCTTGCATCTCGACAATCTTCGCCTTCGATTCCGTCGCGGCCACTTCGTCGGTTGTGGGAGTTTGCTGAAGGGCTTGTACCTGGCGACGCAGTTTCAAATACTCGAGTGCTTCCGGGCTTTGGTTCGCTTCTAGTTCTTTGAGATGGTTCTGGGCCTGGACGACCGCTTCGGTATCGCCACGACCCTCAGCCAGTCGAGCGAGGGTCTCTTGGAATTGAAAGTCGGCCTGGGCCTTAGCGAACTCGTTGCTGATCCGACCGGTTTCCGTAATCGGAATGCTGATCTGCAGGGCCTGACCGACAGCGCCGACAATGCCCCCGAGCTGAGCAAGGCTGGCGATCGTCATTACCAGCCAATAGATCATCAGCCAGTTAACCCGGTAAGGTTGCCCCCAGGCGCGAAACTTGACGGCCGGACCAGGAATCTCGTTCAAACCATCCAGGGCGGTCTTGCCGGAGGTGATGGTATAGCGGCCGAATTCGACCTGAACGAACACCTTGATGATGCAGCCCAGGATGATGAGCCACAGCAGACTGAAGCCCGCTTCGGCACCGGTCTTGGTGGTGGCGATCAGTTCGCCGGAGCCAACAATCGAGCCTGCCACGATCAGGCCAGGGCCCAACCAAGAGAGTGTTTGCCAGAAACGGGTTGGTGGTTCGACAGTGATGTCGATATCGTCCGGCGCATCGCCGGACGGAGGCGTCGCTTCGCTCATGGAGGGGCATACAGAGGTATGGGGACTGAGTGTCCCAGGGGATGATGGAGGAGGTCGGGGTACAAACTACCCCATTTTGACAGGCTTGAAAAGAAGATGCCTGCCACAGGGAGGTGGGGAGAGCGAGAGATTCAGAACCAGAGTCAGCCTAGTCGGCGGTCTCGTAGTACATCACTTCTTCTTCGATGGCAGCTTCCGTGGGGCCGACTTCGGTAACGACCGACTGCGAGCTGTACGGAGCGAAGGCCGAGCCGGCACGCTGGCCGCTCAGTTGAGCTTCGTCGAAGGCTGCGTATTCGTAGTCGAAGGGATGGCTGCACATGGTGCATCCCACATTGGCCAGAAGCATCAACATTGCGACAACGGTAAGCAGCTTTTTCATGGTTATGGCGGCCTTACAAAGGGGGCCCAATCGATTCAGTGAGTCGTTTCAGAATTCTTTTCGACCATCGGCACGTGGTAAATTAAGACGAATTTGACGATTGTGTCGGTTTTATGGCCATTGGCCGCTAGCATAAAAATAGGGACGCGCGGGCGTCCCTGGTGTGTCGGCACCATGTTGGGGAAGGGAATCAGGCGATCAGCTTATTACGCTGAGCCATGCGGTGACGGATCGTCGGCTGCGTGTCGATGATACGGACGACATCTTGCCACTGCAGCATTTCAGCTCCCAAGGCATCGACAATCGCGAGCAAATGTTCCCAGTCTTCGTCATCGACCACCGAGAATCTAAGATCATCGCGATTGAGCGACTGCGGAACCGGCAGCATTTCTAGCTGGAACAGTTCGGGATAGTTCAAAAACGAGCTATCGATGCGATACGAGTCGCTCTTCGATTTCAGCTCGCGGTTGGCCTTGGCCAAGGCGGCGGGGCGGATCCATTCGGTGAACAAGCCGATGCTCGACTGCGATGCCGGGCAACCACCTTCCAGGCAGAAGCCGATGTAATCGGCACCTGGTTGGCTCTGGGCAGTTGTCAGCAAGCGATCGATCAAGACTGGATCGCAGAATGGCGTTTCCAGTGGGACGCGAACGATCGCTTCCGAAGGATATTCCTTCGAGGCGTCGGCCAAGCGAGCCAGTGGTGTCTTCTTGTTACTGAAATGGCAAGGAATATCTAGGGGAACCAGCGAGGCCAGTTCGCGATATTCCGGGGCATCAGGCATGACGACCACAATGCCATCAATGAGTTCCGCTTCCGAGATTCGGCGAACCAGCCATTCGATCAGCGGGGCCGAGTTCAGCTTGCGACCGGCAAGCCTGCTGGGAAGTAAACCGGCAGAATTATTCGTCGCCGGTAGCGGAGAGAGTTCGTCGTCGATTTGGACGATGGCGAGATTCTTCATCGCGACAATCCTTTTGTTGCGGGGGAGAGCAGTGTCCGACACTGTGCATTGGTGGGGTGCACCTTTGCAGTGTAAGTCCCCAGCGGAAGTTCCGTCAATCGACTTCAGAAAGCTCGGTGATGACTCGAGCCATCGCCATTATCAAGCTAGTTGTGAAGTGGCAAATTAAGGACCTCGTAGATCCGCGGATCATGCAAGGTCTTCGCCACCATTTTCGCCCCATCAAAAGAGTGCTTTTCGCTATGAGAAGCGGGAACGGCAATGGCATAGGTGCCGGCATCGATCGCCGCAGTGCAGCCGGTCTGGCTATCCTCGAAGACCGCAATTTCGCTCGGTGAAACTTCCAAACGTCTTGCCGCAGTCAGATAAATTTCGGGATGCGGCTTGCCGCGTTCCACCTCATCGCCGCCGATTACAAATTGCAGGTCTGGGGTAATGTTAAACCGTCCCAGCAAGTCGATCGCGGTACTGCGACTGGCGCTGGTGCAAACCGCAACTGGATATTTGGCTGCAAGAATCGACTTGAACAATTCGGTGAAGCCGGGCATCAAGCCAAGGGAAGTCTCGAGGATATCACTGAAGATCTCTTCTGATTCTTTGGCCAGCGTCTCGATGGTGTCGGCAAGGTCATGCCAGTCGATCATGGCCTGGAATGCCACCGGAGCAGGACGCCCCATCATGGCATCGGTCAACTCTTGGGAAAGCGTCAAACCGCGTCTACGCAAGATCTCGGACGAGACCTGGGGGTAGAGCATCTCGGTGTTCAAAATCGTGCCGTCCATATCGAAGACGACGGCTTTGAGTGGCGCCATGAGCTTTCTGCGTAGTTAGGGCAATCAGCGACTGCCACTTATCGAGCAACGCTGATCCATCGATCTAGTTTACCTGCCTCGGTTTTCGCATCTTTTCGGTGTTTCCCCAAGAGGGGGCCACGTTGCCAAACGGGGAAGCTGCGTGATATACTAGGCGACTTGCTTCAAATCCCCTCTTCTAATTGGGGATCTTTGAGGAGCCAGGGGATGTGGCGAAACTGGCAGACGCGCTAGATTTAGGATCTAGTTCCGCAAGGAGTGCAGGTTCGATTCCTGTCATCCCCACTCTTACTCCTCATTACTCTTCCCATAATGTGCAGTTTGTCCGCAACTGCGCGATTTGCCCGCCTGTCCAACCTTATGCAAATTGAAGCCTGCCGATGTTGTGCAAATACCATTCTGGTTGAGGGCTGCTCGGTTACCTCGTTGTGGGGTCATTAGCTTGGCAGGCGAATGATTGCTATTAGGGTGGTGCAAGGATGGAATCGAATTTCGTCACCGATCTTAAGACGGTGTTTCATGCGAGATTCTCACCGATGTCAGAGCATATGTACCATCTATCGTATGAGAGTCGTACTGATATATTGGATCGATTACGGTCTGCGCTTCTACGTGTCCAGGGTCGACAAAAACCGAGAAACACGCTGTACAAAGCAATCAGTTGCGGTTTCGCAGTAATCTAGTTGCTTATGCGTCGACTTACTAAAAATGTGAGTCTAGACTAGAAGAGGGCCTTGGGGCGAGGCACAGTACCAAAACAGTATTCCATAGAAAGAAAAAAGTAATCAACATGGCCAAACGCGCTACGAACAAGCCATCTAAAGCGGATGCCATTCGCAACTATCAGAAGGACAACCCTGACGCTTCTCCTACGATTGTTGCAGATGCCTTGAAGAAGGCTGGTTACAAGGATGTGACACCTCAATACGTCAGCACCATCAAGTCGATGGATAAACGCAAGTCGCAAGGTCCGATCAAGTCGGGCAAGATCACCGCGGAAGACCTGATCTCGGCTAAAGAGTTTGTCGACAGCATGGGCGGCGTTGGCCGTGCCAAGCAAGCGATGGATATGCTGAGCAAGCTGACTCACTAGATTGAGTCCGCAGTTCTACTCACGCGCCATCGCGCGGCTATCTCTTGATTAACGTTTGAACGCGCGGGCTTGGATCCGTCGCCAAGTCCGCCTTCAGGCGTTTCAAGAGACGGGGATCGGAGGAAGTTAGTAGAGCCGACGCGGCTCCGTAGCGAACCCCATCGTCAGGATCTTTGGTCATATAATAGAGCCAATTGGTCATGTCGTTTCGCCCCATACTGGGCAATTCTCGCACTAATTGCAGGCGTTCACTAACTTGTGGGTGCGTCATACGGGTCGCAAGTTGCAAATCTTCTGGCGAGAAGCTTCTAGCCTTCAAGGTCTCTCGTACGTGCTCCGCGAGCTCTTGATCCTGGGCATGTAGCTTCCACATGATCTCTAACGTGGTAAGCCGGCTTAGGTCTGGTAATGGTTCAGGTCTATGTGCTCCTGGTTCAATCTGCTTAGGAGAAGCTACCAAGGGAGGAAGCTTTAGCGGCTGCGAAATAGAACTTCGATGGTTGGCGGTTAATACACCGGTCGGACGCGCATTCGTTGTGGTGGTAAACGATGGTATTGCCTGCGCTTCGACAGGTGGATCAGTGATCGTCGCTTGTTGCATAGGAAGCCCATCGTGCAAGCTGACATCGACCGACGATGTGATCACGGGCGTTGTCAGCCGCGAATTCTCTTCTCCTAGAAACTGATCAAGGGCTGCTTCGCTGGCGGCAACAGGACTATCCGAAAGTGGCTGCGAGATGGTCTCGCGCAAGATCGATTCTAGTGCTAGCAGCATCGGGCCATCGTCGGCGGAGTTCGGTCCCAGCTTCCACGAGGCCATCCGAATGGCGATATCACGCACCTCGCGCCGGATCGGTTCTGGATAGTCGCTTACTTTCTTTTGCAGTTCTTCCGCAAGTTGGCGGGCCTGGGGGGCGATGGCGATCCCGGGGTGCTGTTCCCACTGCGAAAGCTGAAGTTTCAGCCGTCCAACCGCTTCCAAAGCGATATCGCCTCGCTCGGAACCCATCCATTTCAACAATTGTTGCTGCGGTGGTTGCGCAGAAGAAGCGAGAATTTGGTCCATTCGCTGGCCAACTTCCGATTCTGGGGCGTCTTGCAGCAAGGCATCCATCCGCGCGGGGATCAGATACCACTTGGCAGCCAGGTGAAACGTACCGCCCGCCGCGAGCAGCCCGCCCAGCATCAGCAGGACGGTCGTGACAGGTCGGTAAAGGGGGCTGGCAGGGAGTGCCATCGATTCGGTGCTCGCAATACTAACGTCAGCAGATGCGTTCTTTCGGCAAAGACAGCGTTTGCTAGCGTACTGTTCGGGTTAGGAATCTGAGAATGATTGTGGCGATCATAGCGATTCAACCGAATTAAGGGTAAGGCCATCTCAGCCGCCGCGAAGCCATGGGGGAATGCTTGCATGCCGATTGTCCGAACTCCATCTGTCAATGAACGCGTTCCCGGTCTGTTCATCTTCGCATGCTGGTTGCTTGTGAGTGGTTTGTTTCTAACAACTGCTCCTACGATCCAAGCAGAAGAGCCAGAGGCGACGCTGGTCGCGTTCAATCGTGAAGAGAAGCAGGATGCGCTCCGGCAGATTCCTTTCCCACAGCTTCGTCCCCAGGATCAAAACCGGGTCGCGGAAGTGGTGAAAGATCCGAGCATCTTCCGCCGGCTTCCTGTCCAGGTCATCAACTGCGACCCAGAACTGTATTCCTTCCTGGTTTCATATCCCGAAGTGGTTGTGAATATCTGGGAGCTGATGGGAATCACCACCGTCGAAGTGCAACGGCTTAGCCCCACGACCTTCCACGCCAACGATGGTGCTGGCACGGTCAGCAAGGTGGATATCATCTACGCCGATGGTCAAACCAATGTCTTCTTTGCCCAAGGCTATTATGAAGGGCCTTTGGCACCGACGCGGATTGTGGCCAATTGCGTGCTGATCCTTCGTTCCGGCTATACCAAGGCGGCGGAAGGGAAGTCGTTTGTCTCGAACCGTCTCGATGTCTTCGTCAAGTTTGAAAGCCGCGGGGCGGACTTCCTGGCGAAAACCTTGCATCCACTGATTGGGAAGACGGCCGACTACAACTTTGCAGAGACCTCGTCGTTCATTGGTAAGATCTCGAAGAATGCCGAAGACAACGTCAATGGAATGCAGCACCTGGTCGGTCGTCTGGAAAAGGTCGATCCGGTTGTTCGCCAGCAAATGAGTGACGTTGTCACGCGGGTTTATCAGCGACGTGTTGTTGCCGAGAAAGCCTTGCAGGAAAAGTTCTCTGGCCCGGTTCCGACAGAACAGCAGCCGGTGCCGGTGGCGTCTGCGCCGGTAAGAGAGCCGGCATTGCTGCCGCAGCAGTCGCAGGCTTCGCCTGTTATTCCTGTCGAGTCCGTTCCGGTGACCTCACCCATCATTACGGCCGATGCTTCTGCGTTGGGACCGGTACCACGAAAGCGATTTGCTGAACTGCGTCGCTAACCAATCAATTAGCCTGGAATCGCTTGCTGCCTGGGACGTTGCGACGAGAGTCCTGCAGGCACCTCTGCGGTAACGCCGAGCGATTCCATCTTGGTGTGGCGACCACGGATTTCACGAATCGGCACTGTCGGAGGCATTATGCTTCGTGGACCCAGGCCTTCGGGCTGTGTCTATCCGTGAAATCCGTGGTCGGAGAGCAAGTGGCTGGTGGACGATTCGGTCAGACACAAGGTCGCGAAGCCAGCCTGACTACGAGGCGGCGGTTCCATTAGAAGCGAACCGCGTCTTGGCAAGTTCTTTCAGCTCTCGCAGGTCAAGCTTGCCGGTGCCCAAGACCGGAATCTTCTCGACTTCCACAAAGCTTTCAGTGGATGGAATAAATAGATTCGGAAGGCCCGATTCTTTCAGTCGCTGACAGATCTCTTGAGGCGAGAGGCTCAATGGCGTGTGAAGGACGACAATGCGTTCCCCTTTGGTTGGATGATCGACCGCGGTAACGGCGATGGTCAGTTCATCACTTTCGTCGGGACCGATGATCTCGGTAATGGCTTCTTCGATCCGGACGTGCGGAATCATTTCGCCACCGATCTTGGAGAAGCGGCTGACGCGACCGGTGATCTTCAAAAAGCCGTCTTCGTCGATCAATGCGACGTCGCCTGTCTTGTACCAGCCGGAGTTCAAGACCTCGCTGGTTTCGTTCGGCATATCGAGGTAGCCCTTCATCACGTTCGGACCGGTGATGTAAAGCATGCCTGGTTCGTCGACGCCCCGTTCTTCACCGGTGTCGAGATCGATGATCTTGGCGGCCACATTCGGAATGGGCCGGCCTACGGTTCCTTCTTTTCGATCGATCTGGAAGTTGTCGATCGAACGGGCCGGAGGAATGTTGACCGAGACCAGGGGCGAAAGCTCGGTTGCTCCGTAACCTTCGACCGGACGGACACCAAACTTCTCTTCGAAGGCTTCACAGAGATCCATGGGCAGCTTTTCGGCACCCGCCACCACGATCTGCAGCGAGGCGAAGTCGTCCTTGTCCACCCGACGCAGATAGCTACGCAGGAACGTCGGCGTGGCCAGGATCACGGTGCCATGATGTTTCTTGGTCAGGTTGCCGATGATCTTCGGTTCGAGTGGACTGAAGTGATAGGCACACTTCACGTCGATCCCCAGCAGCGTCCACAGGGTGACCGTATAGCCAAAGGAATGGAAGAACGGCAAGATGCCGATGATCACGTCGGAGCGGTTCAAGTGCACCATCTGCTCGATGGCCTGGACGTTCGACGAAATATTGGCGTGGGTGAGCTGAACGCCCTTGGGGATACCGGTCGAGCCGGAGGTGAAGATCACCGTCAGGGTATCGTTTGGCCCGATCTTATTGAGTTTGTAAACGCGATCGAGAATGAAGCTCGGAACGACGAATGCCTTGAACGCACTGATAATCTTATCACCGAGCGTTGGCTTGTCTTTCAGGTCTTCCAGATAGACCACTTCGCATTCCAGGTTCCAGTCGAAGCGTTCCATGAACTTGCGACTGGTCAGCACCGATTTGATACCACACTGCCGGATGCAGTGGTTCATCACCTCGTTGCTGGTCGTGTAATTCAAGTTGACTGCGATGCGACGATCCAGGGCCAAGGCAGCGTTGACCGCAGCGCCGGCGACCGAAGGAGGCAGCAGCACGCCGACGTAAGGCTCTTCTTTACGTGGCTTCAGGATGTGGCGGTTGAGCAGGTTGAGCAGCACCATGATTCGCGTCAGGAAGACGCCGCCAGTCAGGTCGGTTCCGACCGAGTCGGCAACCTTCGAGCCGAACAAGCGACGCTTGCAAATGCGGAGCATCGTTTTCGCGGGCGGGATGACTCGTTCCATGCGGCGTTGGAAGGCCACGGCGCCCAATTGCTGGACTGCCTGACGAATGCTGTGGATACCGTAAGGGGGCTCGATTGGTTCGCCGAAGTGAATCGAAATCGGGGTCTGCCAACTACGAGGCAGCTTCCAGAAAAAACGGCCGTCACTGAACGTGAAGACGCTGCCCCACAGTTCGTCGATAAAGACGGGCACAACCGGAGCCGAGGTTCCTTCGACCATCTTCAACAGGCCAGGACGGAAGCCCTGAATCTGGCCACTACGCGTGATGCCACCTTCGGCAAAGACGCAGACCAGTTCGCCATTTTCAATGGCTTCGCGGCCGACTTGCAGGGCACGCTGGATTCCCTTGGGCCCCTTGTCGATCAGGATTGCTCCGTGATATTCGACAAAGCGGCGGAACCAGGCACTCTTGAAGTTTCCACCCCAAACCAGCATGCGGACTGGCCGGCTACTGGTGAGCATCAGCAGCACGCCATCGAGCCATGAAACATGATTCGAGACCAGCAGCGCGCCACCTTCGGCGGGCAGGTTCTCGCGGTCGTGAACACGAATACGATAGAACGTTTCACTCGCCAACCAAACCAGGAAGCGGAGCGAGTTCTGCGGAAGCAGGTACAAGATGTAGAACAAAATCGGAATCGTCACGATCCCGCATAGCAGAAAGATCTGCCGTGAACTGAGCAGGGGCAGGTTTGTGGCTTGGAAGTAGATCTCTGCCACCAACTGACGCTGGTGAGGGTATTTCTCGATCACTTCGCTACGGTCGATCGGGTCGCCCACACTGAAGGTGTGATGCAACTGGGTCATCAACAGCGTCGCGAACGCGAACGACTGCTCGGCCGGATTGCTCGATAAGCGCTGAGCGGCCGCCAAAGGGTCTTCGTAGTCGCGACCATTGACCAGATCGTCACGAAATGCGGTCGAAGCTCTGCCAACTTCTTCTTCAAACTGCGGCGTGATTTCCAGTTTCCCGATCTGGTCGAGGTTGCGGACGTCCCCTTCGTAGACGGGCCATCGCAAGATCGAGAAGACCACCGAAATCAACAAGATCCCGCCAAAGGTCAGGAAGTTGGTCGCGGCGAGGATGGTGCCTCGTTTCTCGGCCGGCGCACGATGCTGCAGGAACGAGGCCAAGGGGACCTCGAATAGCCCCGCGGAGATCCCCAGCAGGAAGAGCAGCGAACTGGCAACAAAGAACACAAAGTTCCAACTGCCGTCAGGCGTGACAATCGGGGAAGGGCAGAGGAACAGCAGGAATGAGCAAATCGCCAGGCCTGTAGCCCCCAGCGGCAAGATGCCCATTTCGACGTGCCCTTGCGACCAGTAGCCTGCCAACACGCAGCCCACCGCGGTCCCGACCACAAGCACCGCCAACAGCGGGCCAACATCGGTTTGCGTAGTCGTGCCACTCTCGGCAGCGAATTGGTCAATATTCAACTGAGCCAGCGCCGCCAAGGTCCAGAAGAAGGTGCTCCCCAAGGCGACGTAGAAGATCGCTTTGTTTTTGCGGAGTGCCTTCAAATCTAGAAGTGTGCTCTTGATCGGATCCCAAGGGAACTTGAGCACCGGCTGATTGATGGGAAGGTTTTGAATCCAGAGGCTGGTCACAATCCCGACGGCGGCAAAACCGACCATGATGATGCCCGCCAGCCAAAGGTTCGTTTCGCCTTGGTGCGTAATATCGCTAAGCAAGTTTCCAACGACGGTTCCCAAAGCAGTCGCCACCACCGTGGCCAGGCCAATGATGCCATTGGCGGAGGATATATGTTTCGTCTTTAAGATTTCAGGGATCGCGCCCAGCTTGGCGGGGCCATACATGGCGCTTTGAGCACCCAGCAAAAAGACCACGCTAAAGAGCCAGAAAAGGTGACCGCTCCACGCCAGGCAGATCCCCAGCAACATGATCACGATTTCGGCCAGCTTACAGGCGACGATTACGCTTCGCTTGCTGTACCGGTCGGCGAAATAAGCGGCATGGGGCGCGAAAATGAGATAGGGCGCCACCATACAGGCCGTGCCGGCCATCAAGATCGAGCCGACATATTCCGGATGTTGTTCTTTGCCGATGCCGATGGCGAACCAACGAAAGATATTGTCGTTCGCTGCACCGAAGAACTGAGTTAACACCAAGCCAATGAAACTGATCGACGAAAGATTCGTCCTCTCGTCGTCATGCTCTCGGATGGTGGGCTCGTGGACGCCTGGGGCCATACGTCTATTCCGCGCGGTGCTTGCCTTGATTGCAATTCCGTTAGACTAGCCGATTTGGGCCATTTCACCAACGCCACAAGACGGCTATCGGCTTCAATGCCGACCCTTTCTACGCGTATTTTCTGTACGCTTGTGGCACAATCGCTACGGAATTTCGGAAATCAGCGCGTGTTAGCCCCAACCTGAACCCCAACCGGGCGGTTAGGCGGGCAGATTGGCGTCGACCATGCGTCGCAAAGTCTCTTGCAGATGTTCCGGCAGGAACGGCTTAACGATGAAGTCTTGAGCTCCTTTACGCACCGCTTCGGCGACCAGGGTCGTCTGGTTCAGCGCACTGACCATGACGATCTTGGCATTGGCATCGAATTCCATAATGTTTTCGAGCCCGAAAATGCCGTCGAATTCAGGCATCACAATGTCGAGCGTTACAACGTCCGGTTTCAGGGCTTTGTATTGATCGAGCGCTTGCTTGCCGTTCTGCGCTTCGCCTACGATCGTCCAGCCATCTTCGGCCAGCGAGTCGATAACCAGCTTTCGCATCAACATCGAGTCGTCGCAAACCAGTGCGCGACCTCGGGAAGGTGTCGGTGTACTCATGTGACTTAAGCCCTGTCTGAAACGACGTCAAACGCGCAGGAAACAACGCACGTTTTTACATAAGTAGGTCAGGGAAAAAGGGAAGCCTCTGAGGAAATTCAGATTTGCGGGTGTCCCGCACTTTTTGGTGCCTTAAGGAACCGAGTCTCCGGATTGATCGTTCTCGTTGGAGCAATCCGCACAGAACCTACCAACGGTGGTCCTCGAGAATTGCTGAGTATCAGCTACGAAACTCTTCGAATAGAAGATATGACGGACCTTGCCGTCCCACCCCATTCTCAGTGCAGTTCGCAGCGATTCGGCGGAGCAGATCGTGGAAATCAACCGCAATCAATACTTCATGATCGGGATTGTCCTCCTCGCATTGGGCATCCAGTTCCGAATGGTCGACTCGGTAACGTTGACCCAAGAGGCAAGCCATTTTCTGACCAAACGTTTTGCCGCCAAGCCGGCCGAGGCCAGCGATGTGCCCACAGCGTTTGTTGCCGCGGCCGAAGATGCCAATATCGTTTCGGCCAAGAAGACGATCAAACCACCCCAGTGGTTAGGATGGGCTTTAATCTCGATGGGGGCAGTCCTGGTACTGCATAGCCTGGCCATGCCCAAGCCTGGGTAGTCACACGCCCAGGCTCTCTTGCTGGAAGGTCAATGCTACGGCCGGGCCTGGGGGACATAACGTGGATTTTCATGCCCGAAATATCGAGGGTTTCCGCGGAGTTGGTTCGCATCGCGGATGGAACTGTAAGGCCGCAATCGGACGTCGTCCAGGCTGGTCGTAAAGGTACCTTGCCCGGGCACTACCAGTCGCACGATCAGTGTTCCATACGGCGAAATGCTTCCGTCGGTGATTGGTGAAGGGGACTGATACGGAAGGCGAGCGACGCGGGAATCGTAGCGGGCAAACGTCTGATCGAGCGGAATCCGCCAGGTCCCGATCTTACGGAACTGGGCGCCCTGACCCTGGGGAACGTCCAGATATCGTTCCCCTTGGAACGTGTATAGATCCGCTTCCAAGTGGCCGCGGACAGATGTCGGATTGCCATGCTCGTCTTCGGCCGCGAAGGTGACCTCCAGCCCGTCGATCATCGGATCGCTATCCCAGTTTTTGAAGGTCGCCCAGGCCGAAAGACTGGCCGGAGGCGTCGACTGAGGGCTCGCCTCCATCTGCTCGACCGAAACTTCATGCTCCCGCGGAAGCGGACTCGGGCCAATGGTCACCAACCCCGTATCGTCTTCTTCCACGTTATTGGCTCGATGGACGAGGTTGATCAGGGCCGCCAGGTTCTCAAACGAGCTGGGTTGTTCGTCGATCGTCAACTGCCGGATTGCGGTCCAGGCAATTGGCCGTGTCAGCGAGATGGACCCTCGGCTAGTTGTCAGATGGACCGCGTTGAAATCGCTTTTTGGCGAGATCGTGCCGCGGAATGTTCTGCCACTAGAGGTTGTGAGCTCGACAATGGCGTTGGCATTCAGGTCCTGGGCAAAGACCTGGCCGGTCGCTACCGCCAGTATCCCGCTGATCGCAAAGAAAAACGCGATCAAAAGGGGAGCGAACGAAGTGGAAGGAATCGGATCGAACATAACCTGCCTGCCGGTCGAAGAAGGGATCGAAGAACCTGACAGACGAAATAGATTGCACCCCCTGTGCCAGGATGCTGGTTTAAACAGCCGTGAATCGCTGTAAGATATTTGTATATAAGATGTTGCAGTGATTTTTGTCACGTTTCCTATGGGTGGGGTTCAACACCGGGCGATGTCATTTGGCAACCTCAATGATTTACGAACGCAACAAGGAAAACGGAAGCTAGACTTCCCTAGTCTCTTGGCGTCATGTGAACAGTGAGATCCCCTGCGATGAAATCCCCACTTAATCTCTGCACGATTCTTGGAATAGCGGCTCTTTTATTAGCAATGCTGATACTGCCAGGTGCCGTTGTTTCCGGCCAGGAAGGAGCGACGCCGATCTCGGATCGGGCGCGGATGGCAGAAGAGCAAGAGAAGAAATCAAAGCGGCTCCGCGAAGGCGCGGAAGTCGTTGATACCAAGGGCTCTTTTGAGTGGATTGGCGATCGACTCAGCTTCAATCTCGACGGCGAGCAGGTCTCGCTGAAGATCCTCGAGAACCGCATGATGGAACGGGTCGTCCAAACCCAGGAATCATCGACGGGAGAGCTGGTTTGGGTGGTCACCGGAACCGTGACCGAATATCGGGGTGGCAACTATTTGCTGATGACGCACGTCGTTCTCGACGGCAAACGAGGCAACTAAGTCCATAAATCTTCTAGGGTTCCCAGTTTCTCGGAGCCCAATGGGCGCTGTTTGGTCGTTGACAGCACGTAAGTGAAAATTATCATAGGGTTTAGCGTTTGAGACGATTCTGGCGCTCAGCTGGCCTGTAAGTTTCTCAGAATGCTTGTTTTTCCTTTGTGTCGACGATTCCTGCTGCGTTAGAATTCTGCGAAGTCTTCAGGTTAAAGGAAATGAATACGATGTCGGATCAAAAACGCCTCAAAATCTCCGAGGTGGACGACGTTACCGTCGTTGAATTCAAGGATCGCAAGATCTTGGATGACGTTCAGATTCAGGAAATCGGCCAAGAGTTCAGCGACCTGGTCGAGGTCGAAAAGAAGCGGAATATCCTGCTGAACTTCTCCCATGTTGAATTCCTCTCGAGTTCGGCCCTGGGCAAACTGATTAGCCTGGACAAGCAGGTTAAACAGCAGGAGGGGCATCTGAAGATGAGCAATATTCGTCCTGAGATCATGGAAGTGTTTGCCATCACCCGTCTGAACAAGTTGTTCGATATCAAAGACGACGTTCCGGACGCACTGGCAGCCTTTCGCGGCTAATTGAGGTCTCCCTGTTTTCCGTAAACTGACTTTACGGCTACACTAGTGCTATCACCGCGTCTTTCGATGCTGTGCGTAGCGGCCAGCAGACATCAGTCGGGAAGAAGGAATCCCTGACTGGCTTTTCCCGTAACACTCCTTCCATTCGTGATTGCTCTCAGTTATGGGCGACGACAACAACTGGCTATGGTCCAATCAGGAAACCATTCCTAGTGATACGGCGGAAGGGCAGCGACTCATTAAGGAACTGCTTGCCCAACTCGACCGCGCCGAATGGGCCTCGCACGATTCGTTCGGGATCCACCTGGCGGCTGAAGAAGCGCTAGTGAATGCTATCAAGCACGGGAACAAGCAAGATCCCAACAAGTCGGTCGAAGTCGACATGCGTGTCGGCAAAGAACGGGTGCTGATCCATATCACCGACGAAGGTCCTGGCTTCGATCCAACCGATGTGCCAGATCCTACCCTGGACGAGAATCTGGACGTACCCTCGGGTCGCGGCGTGATGCTGATTAAGGCCTACATGACCGACGTTCAGTACAACGAAAAAGGGAACTCGGTACGGATGGTCAAGGACCGCACGAGCAAGTAAAATCTCCCCCTCCGCGAACCCTTCGTGAGGCGAGCCTGTCTTGTTCGATACGACCAGAACTTCGCCCCATCCCACACCAAAAAGTTTCGTACGGGGTGCCCTTGAAAGGAAAAGGGAAAGAAGTAAACTTAGCTGTTCATCTGATCCCCTGTAGCTCAGTTGGTAGAGCAGGCGGCTGTTAACCGCCTTGTCGCAGGTTCGAGTCCTGCCGGGGGAGCCTTTCTTTGAAGCGGATTTTCCGCCGACAAACCCGTTAACGACAAACGCCGAGAGTGCAGACTCTGGGCGTTTTTTCGTTTGGGGTTATCTGGTAAGAAGTTGCGACTTGGTGGGTTCTCTGGGAGAGTTCTCTGGTAAACGCCGAGCGAAGCTAGGTAGGGCTAGATTGGCTCCTCTCCTCGATGACTCTCGTGCTCTCTGATTTGAGCGGGGGTTTGGGTTAACAACCCGGTTGAGGGTGGTACCCAAGCGGAACCATCGAATGTTCTGCCTTAATGTTTAGTTCTAGAGCACCAATTCTTCGTCGATCAGTAGATTGAACGTATTTTTTGATAGCAACGAGCAATGGCTGAGATCTTCAAACATCCCCACCAACCCCTTTGAACTTCTCTACGAACGCTGCGATCTTTTGAAACACGCTTTGCTTCTTCGTGAGGTACTGGGGGTTAAGCGGACTCATTTTCGGCAAGATTGCATTCAACTCCGTGCCATTTTCACTGGCATACTCACGTCTTAGAGAAGTGCTGATATACCGCTTTGCTTCTAGCGCGTTCAAGTTTTCGTCGGTAATCAGTTCGTCGGCTTCCCGCTGCTGCTCGGCCCGGGCGAAACCAAAGAAGGCTTCGATCACACTGGCTTTGTCAGGCAGTCCGTCAAGATCCGCTTGGTTGATGAAGTCTACAACCAAGCTCTCTTTCGCGCGATTGCCAACGCTAGCACGAATCAACCGGCGTACTTCATCAAGCAACTGCGATTTGTCTTTGGTCTTTTTGTTATGCTCAAAGATGAGTTCCAGAATGTAGTCCAGATTGATCTCTTGTGACTTCAGCAGATCCACCTCGAAAACCACGTCGGTCCAGTCGATTGTGGATTCCTCCGTTTCGTTGCTGGCTTTCTCACGCCGCAACCAGTCCCGAATGTCGTTGTACGTCGAGCGGTAGTCTTGAATCTTGCGATCCGGTGGCACTTGGATGTTTTGCAATTCTTCTAGATCTTCGTCGCTGAGGTAATGCTCTTCTTTGAAGGCTTCGACTTGTTCCGCGTCGTCCATGTCGATGGATTGGAGAGCTTTCAGGCTCGCAAACTCATCAAAGTTCTGCAGGACATTCTCAACTCGCAAATATTCGCCAAACAGCTTCGCGAAATCCTTCTTGTCTTTCTCCCGAACAATCTCATCAGGGTTTGGGAAGCGTTCCTCCAATTCCGCAACGACTTCCTTGAACCCGCGTCTGGCCTGACCAGTGACGATGTCGGTGAAGCCCTCCATGTATTCTTTGTAGCTCTTTTCAAGCACCACGTTCTTCGTGTTGCTATCACCGAACAGAGTGATCGCATCGACTGTTGGCTGTTCTAAGTCACGGAACGTAACGATATTGCCAAACGTCTTGGTGGCATCGTAGATCCGGTTCGTACGCGAGAATGCCTGGATCAAGCCGTGGTAACGAAGGTTCTTGTCCACGAACAAGGTATTGAGCCGTGGTGCATCGAAGCCAGTAAGAAACATCCCGACAACAACCAGCAGATCCACTTTCTGATCTGGCGGGAGTTCGACTCCACTGTTGCTTGTCCCCCGCACACGCATCGCCAAGTCGCGGTAGTAGTTCTGGAACCCGTTGCTATCAACGCTGAAACTGGTTTTGAAGTAGCCGTTGTAGTCGGCAATCGCCGTGTTCAAAAACTCCTTCGCACTACTGTTCATTGCCGAGACATCGAAACTCTCATCTTGAATCTCACCAACGGCATCTTGTTCTTCGTTTGCCGCAAAGGAAAAGATGGTCGCGATACGGAGCGGCCTTTCGCTGTCCTTCTGCAACTTGTTCAGAGCCTCGTAATAAAGCTTGGCCGCGTCCACGCTGCTAACTGCGAACATGGCGTTGAAGCCCGTCCGGTTTGCACGCAAGCGATGCGTTTTCTGACGGAAGTGAGTCAGAACGTATTGGGAAATTTCACGAATTCGGTCGGGATGCAAAAGAGCCTGACGGTTCTCGGCAGCCGTAAGCTTCTTCTCATCCTGCTCAGTTTCGATCGCTTTAAACTGTGGGCGGACGTCGTTGTAGTCCACCTTAAACTTCAGGACCTTCTCGTCGCGAATGGCGTCCGTGATCACGTAAGAATGCAACTCACGACCAAACACGCTGGCGGTTGTTTCCGCTCCCAATGCGTTTTGAGGGAAGATCGGAGTGCCGGTGAAACCGAACTGGTAATATCGCTTGAACTTCTTCTGGAGATTTTTTTGTGCCTCACCAAATTGGCTGCGGTGGCATTCGTCAAAGATGAAGACGACCTGCTTCTGGTAGATCGGCAGGTCGGACTCGCTCTTCATCAGGTTGTTGAGCTTCTGGATAGTCGTCACGACGATCTTGTTATCATCAATATCCAGGTTGCGTTTGAGCCCAGCTGTACTATCGGAGCCATTGACGCTATCAGGTGAGAAACGCTGGTACTCCTTCATCGTCTGGTAGTCCAGGTCTTTCCGGTCCACCACAAAGAACACTTTGTCGATGAAGTCCAGTTCGGTCGCTAATCTCGCTGCCTTGAAACTGGTCAACGTCTTACCGGATCCCGTTGTGTGCCAGATGTAGCCTCCGCTCTCCGGCTTGCTCCATGCCTTCGCGGAAAACGAACTGCTGATCTTCCACAGGATCCGTTCTGTGGCAGCGATTTGGTAAGGGCGCATCACCAGCAGCGTGTCGCTGACATCAAATACCGCATACTTCAAGAGTACTTCCAGCAATGTCTTCTTCTGAAAGAAGGTCGCGGTGAAATCCTTCAAGTCTTTGAGCAGGCTGTTGTCCGACTTCGCCCAGTTCATGGTGAAGTCAAAGCTATTCTTGTCACGCCGCGTCGTGTTGGCAAAGTAGCGGGTGTCGGTGCCGTTGGAGATGACGAACAACTGCAGATACTTGTACAGCGAGTTCGCACTATTGAAACTCTCCTTGCTGTAGCGGTGCACTTGATTGAACGCTTCGCGAATCGCCACTCCACGCTTCTTTAGTTCCACCTGCACCAGCGGCAACCCGTTGACCAAAATCGTGACGTCGTAACGGTTGGCGTGGGAGCCCGTCTGCTCGAACTGCTGAATCACCTCCAACTTGTTGCGAGCCGGATTCCTTTTGTCGAGCAGGTAGATGTTCTGGATGCGTCCATCGTCGAACACGAAATCATGGATGTAGTCGTCATGAATCTTGCGAGTCTTATCGACGATGCTTTCGCTCGGCTTATCCAGGAACGTCTCGACAAAGCGAAGCCATTCTCCGTCGGAAAACTCCACAGCATTCAGCGTTTGCAGATGCCCGCGCACGTTGGTTAGCAACGCTTGCTGTGATTTCAGGTCCTTACGAAATTCATAGCCTTGGTTCTCCAAGTCCTGAATCAGTTCACGTTCGAGATCGCCTTCGCTCTGGTAGCTTTCAGCGACCATCCACTCCCGGTTGTATTTTTCCAGGATGATGAAGTTGCTCGATTCGGCGATGGTTTTGTATTCGGTCATGGATGTTCAACCTCGCTCCAGAAACGATAGTTCGTCACGAGATGATTCAAAAGCAATCCAACCGTGTTCTTCTCTTGTTTGGTTGGCACGGCTACCGATTCATTGGACAAAGTTGAATGGCTCGTGAATTGGATGATGCGATTCAAATACGCTTGCTTGTCGTCGGGCAAGAGCTCCGACCACCTGGGGTAGCCTAAAAAGCTGGCGGACTTCTCGTAGAGGTTACGCAAGAGGGTGAAGTGGTATCGCTCAATTTTGTTTTCCGCGACTGCCTTCTCTAAAATTTTCTTCAAATACAAGTGATACGAGAAACTCTTGTTTGAGTCGCCGTGTTTCTCGGTCAATCCGAAGGTGCCGTCCTCAAAGTTCTCAAGCAAATAGCATGTCTTCCTGTTCAACTCATTGAACAGCACGTTGTAGAAAAGCGGATTGTGCGTCGTAACGATGAATTTCAAATCGGACTGACTCGACGAAATCAAGGCCGCCAAATTTACCGCCAGCTCAATCAAGTGGTTTTCATCGAGCGAGCTGACGGGGTCGTCAATGAACACAAACTCGAGCCGGTTGAAATGATCCGTCTCGCGATCGTCGGGCTCGGCAACATTCAGAATCGTGATCACCAAATCGAGCAAGGTATAAAAAAAGCCCCAAACAAAGTTGCTCTCTTCACCTTTGGAAATCTTCAAGTTGCCGGAGTCTTCATCATCACCGCTCTGGTTTGAAAACGTCACTTCACGGAAGTCCGGGCTGAACCTTGGCGTCAGCGTTTGGTTAGCGTACTTCTGAAAGTTGGTGATGATATTTTGATCCTGCCCTTGCTCTTTTAGCACCCAATCAGTGAAAGAGTTTGGTTGGATTATTAGCTTTGGCTCCGCGTCAAGCTCCAGGTCGTTATCCCAGTAAAAGAGATCCTCCGTGAATGCGTTGTAGTACAGGATTCTCTCTCGCGAGAGTTGAGATCCGTCAGCACCTGAGTCAACCGGGCTCGCGTCGGATGTCGCTGGCTCAGAGCCAGTAGCGACCCCTCTCGCAATAAGTTGCTTGAATTCTCGCGAGAGACGCGTTTTGCCCGTGCCGTTGAAGGCGTAGATCAATTGCACCTTCTTGTTGGCGTTTTTTAGCTGCTGTGCAATCTCAGCCAGTGTGCTACTCATGTTACGCTTCCACCTCTTCCGGCTTGGGGAAGCTCAACAGCAGATCGCGGTAGTACTCGTATTGCTTCTGACGCAGCTCGATTTCGCGTGGTAAACCTTCGCTGATCGAGTTGGTTAGAGTGTCGAACTTGTCGAGGATGGAGACGATGCGATTTTGCTCAGCAGGTGTTGGCACTGGGATTTTGAATTGTCTCAGTGACGTCAGGTTGAGCATCCCGTAATCGCTCATCGTTGACTTTAGTACGTCGTACATATTTGTCAGGTAGTAAAAGACAAACTTGTCGTTGATCAGATCAGGGCGTTTTGATTTTATGCTCGCAATATTTTGATTGGTCGCTGCCTTAAACTCGATGAATGCGGTTTTGAAAATGGTTGCGCCAACGAGGGCCATTAATGTCGTCTCTGCCTCCAGGAGCTTCGCACTTGATTTCTTCAGTCCGAGGTCCGTTATAAAGTTCTTGGCCGAAAAAACCGGTCTGTTGTTGCAAGACTCTGACTTGAGCCATGGAATAGTTCCACCATCCCAGTATTCAGGCTTTGACTTTGAGGGAGTGCCACCCGACCCAGTTTCAAAACAATCTTGATCCCCCAGCGTTGTCCACTCGACATCGCCATCTTCAAAACGCAACAACTGATCGCGATAGTAGTTGTATTGTTTCTTGCGGGCGGTCAGTTCGGCGGTCAGCTCGGCGGTCAGCTCGGTAAAGGTGTCCAGAATGCGGACGATTTCCCCCTGAATATCAAGCGATTTCTTCGAGTCCGATGGACAAGGGATCGGGATGGGGATTTCCACCAGCCTTCCCTTGGTTAACTTTGCCCGACCGCCGCCAGACAAGAAGGGAAGGAAGTTGGCGATGCACAGATAGTGAAAGAGAAACCTTGAATTGAGCGATGCTAATCCCCGGAGGACATGAACATGATTGTTCGCCCAAAACTTTCCGGTTGCGTATTGGATTGAATAATTCTCCAGGCTTGTGGATCCGTCCTCAGCAACAAGTACATACTCGCCTTCATGAGTATGCCCTTCAACATAGTCTTGGATGTTATTCGCGCCGTAGTAAGGAGTTGGACCGGGTGCACGCAGAGAAGCTTTCACCGGCTTTCTCCCGCGGTTAGCTACTTCGACAAGATTCTCATTTCCGAGCGTAGTCCATTCCACCTCAGCGCCGTCAAGAAGTCTGTTCAAGAAAGTCACATTACTCATACGCCGATCTCCTCTCCTTCGATCTCCGCCAAGATCGCATCAATCTCAGATCGCAACTGATCGATTCTGGCGACCGTGGTTTTCAGCTCGGCGTTGAGTTCCGAAATATCGATCTTGTCGCGAGTGTCTTTGGGATCGACATAGCTGCTAACGGATAGGTTGCATTCGTTCTCGACAATCTTTTCGTAAGCGACCGATTGAGCGAAATGATCGACGTTCTCCTTACTGTCGAAGGCCTTTATAATCGCTTCGATGTGCTGATCGAGCATCACGTTGTTGTTGGTCTCCTTCTTGAAGTACTCCTCACCGCTGGCATCGATGAACTGAACGTTCGTGTCGGTCTTGTGCTTGGACAGCACCAGAATATTCACGGCGATGGTGGTGCCGAAAAACAGATTCGGAGCGAGCGAGATCACCGTTTCCACGTAGTTGTTGTCGATCAGATACTTGCGGATTTTCTGCTCGGCTCCACCACGATAGAAAATCCCCGGGAAGCAGACAATCGCCGCCCGGCCTTTGCTAGACAAATAGCTGAGGGCGTGCAGCACAAAGGCGAAATCTGCCTTCGACTTGGGAGCCAGCACTCCCGCCGGAGCAAAGCGGTCGTCGTTGATCAGCGTCGGGTCGTCGCTGCCAATCCATTTCACGCTGTAGGGAGGATTGGAGACGATCGCGTCGAACGGTTTTTCGTCTCCAAACTCCGGTTCCGTGAGGGTATTGCCCAACTTGATGTTGAACTTGTCATAGTTGACATTGTGCAGGAACATATTCATTCGAGCCAGGTTGTAGGTCGTATGATTGATCTCCTGTCCGAAGAATCCCTCTTCGATGATGTGGGCGTCAAAGTGCTTCTTCGATTGCAGCAGCAATGAACCGCTGCCGCACGCCGGATCGTAAATCTTGTTGACCTTGTCCTGCTTGTGCATTGCCAACATGGCAATCAGTTTGGACACGTGCTGCGGGGTGAAGAACTCGCCACCGGATTTGCCTGCGTTCGCCGCATAGTTCGAGATCAGAAACTCGTAGGCGTCGCCAAACAAATCAATCTGGCTGCCTTCAAAGTCGCTGAAATCGAGCTCGGCTACTCGCTTGAGGACTTTCGCCAAGCGTTCATTCTTGGCCTTCACCGTGTTACCCAAGCGGTTGCTGGTGGTGTCAAAATCGGCAAACAAGCCTTTGATGTCGTCTTCGGAGGGATATCCGTTTGCGGAGCTTTCGACCGCAGCAAAGATCGCCGCTAGATCGGTATTCAGGCTTTCGTTGGTGTTGGCATCTTTGGCGACGTTGGCAAACAACTGGCTGGGATAGATGAAGTAACCCTTGGTCTTGATCGCATCGTCTTTGATTTCCGGTGTAATGACGGAATCATCGAGGGCGGCATAGTCGATGCTCTCATCGTCGGCTTCGATGTACAGCGAAAAGTTCTCGCTGATAAAGCGGTAAAACAGGGTGCCCAGGACGTACTGCTTGAAGTCCCATCCATCCACGCTGCCACGCACGTCGTTGGCGATGTCCCAGATTTTGCGTTGCAGTGCGGCACGTTGTTGGGTTCCGGTCATAAGTAGTTCTTTCGTGAATCATTTGGCCCTGCGCCAGATAGCTATTTCGTTGGGGGAGGCGAACAGGCTTCACATCTACGAGAAAGTTAACGCATTTGCGGCTTGTCGATGGGGCGTTCTTCGAGTTCGTGTCGCGGTCCGAATCAACTGGTCAGTTCGAATCGCTATCGTCATGAGTCGCAATATAAGGAACAAGCGTTCGCACCAAGGTTTCAGAGCAAAATCCTCCAACAGACGTTCTCTTAGTCGAAGGAGGCATTGTTGTCTACGTCACCGGTTTGCAGTTCTTTTAGGGTGGTGCCGTCCTGGGTCCGCCACCGTTTACGTCCGCTTACGGATTGCCCCAAGATAACGCCTGCAGCGGTCGATGGGGAGCCGAAGATATGATCCTGAGAGAACAAAAGCGAATCGTTCTGGCTGACGATCACACCTTCGCTGATCAGATCGCGCCGGAGAGCGGATACATAGGGTTGAATAGCGGGAGTTTCTTCTCCAACAACGCCTGAGCCGGCGCAGACAACGAATCCACTAGAACCTTCATATCCGGTCGCCCGAATCCCCTTGGCTTCGATTTGAAGCAGCTCCTGCGCGATTGACCGGGATTGGGGCTTCTCAAATGCCGTTAGGCCTACGAGTGGTAAGACGCTGAGCATGTCTAGCAGAAAGCTATCGACGTCCGCCTCATCGGCTTCTGAGAGGGTCGGCGGATTCGGGCAATTGCGATTATCAAGTCGACACTGTTTGGCCTCCCTGGCCAATTCGAGCAGGCGACATTCCATCCGCTGGACATGTGCTTTGTTGAGACTGTTATCCTTGGTGACAAAGAAAACGCACCAATCCCAGAAGTCCTTGTTGCTATTGTGGGACTTAAGGCGCTCGCGGACTGGATCACCTTCGCCTACATAGACGATCGGTAAGGCACTATCTTCGGGACGGCCTACGAGAACGTAGACACCCGTTCGATCGATCTCTGGTCGACCGAGGGCTTCTTTGATGTTTGATCGGTTAAAGACTACACCGATGCCTGTCCAGTTGGACTTCTCGACGAGGCGCAAACCGTCTGGATCTCCGTTGGGAACGAAGATCCGGATGGAGAATGGGGCGGAGTGAGGCGTCGAAGATCATGTAGATTCCCTATTTCTGTCGGCTGCGCCGTACTCTTCGGATTGAAAGAATATCTTGTGGGGTGGCAGATATCAACGACTGGGGCAGGTAATAACGCCATCGGTTTGTGCGTATTAATTGACTTAAACGTGAGAGAACTGCCAGATTCATGCTTGTAGACTGCTATAGTGGCATTCTCGCGTGGGTAGCGAATTGACTCTTGCTGATCAGATCATCAAGAGGGCTATTTCTAGTCATGTTTGAGTATGCTTTCATTTAGACAACGTTGTCCGTTTCGGATATTCGCCGATACGCTAATTCTTGAGGTGTAGTATGACCGATTTGGGGTGGCGGGAGGCCATTGTGAAAGTCCTCCAAGACGCTGGTGAGCCGATGCACTATACGGAAATTGCTGAGGCAATTGCCGACCAGGAATTAAGAACTGATTTTGGCGCAAATCCCGCAACTTCAGTAAACTCGACAATTTCGCAGTCGCTGCAAAATGATGCTGATTCGTCTCTCTTTATACGTGTGGCAAGAGGGCAGTACTACTTGCGGAATCCACCAGAACGATTGCCGGCAACTGGGACTGAGCTAAATGACATTGTCGAGGCAGCTAGTGAGGAAACAGGGCTAATCAATGCCTTCGGGATGTATTGGGCGAGAGACAAGGTTCTGTGGAAGTCGACGCCCCAGATCTTCGGGCAACAACAACCGGGTAGTACGCCAGTGGATTTCACCGGGCAGAAGGGAGTATATCTTCTACACGACGCGAGAGACGTTGTTTACGTTGGACGGACCACCGAACAACCACTTGGAGTGAGATTGAAGCAGCATACGACCGACCGTCTAAATGGTCGTTGGGATCGCTTCTCTTGGTTTGGCGTCTTTGATGTTACCGAAGACGGAACGCTTTTAGGCGAGCACTCTGAGCGATTTTCTCTAGAAAATCTTATTGTGACCATGGAGGCGTTGCTCATCGAGGGCCTTGAGCCACCGCAGAATCGAAAGCGCGGTGACGACTTTCGAGCAGTTGAATTTCTTCAGGTTGAGGATCCGGAGTTGGAGAAGTCGCATATCCTCAAGCTAATGGACGAATTGAAGAAGAAACTTTGAGCCAATGGTAAGCACGTGTTCCAAGTCGATTTCGATCTCGTACTTCGCTTCGTACCTCCAATGTCGGAACATGAAGCAGGCTACCGGCTGAACCGAACCTTTGAGCTTCCATTCGCTCCATCGAATGGCACGGCAGTGTTCAGTCGGGATTGGGAAGGAATGGAAGATCCCTTAGGTTATGTTCTGAAGGACGTTACGTGGGATATCGATCGAAAGTGTTTCCTGGCCGAGACTGTTTCAGAGATTTGTGATTTCCCAATCGCCATGATACCGCTCGAGATTTGTCGATTCGTGGACTACGGTTGGACGATCGGAAGCTATGCGGACCAGTACTCGACAGTGCGTAAACGCGGGAGAAAGCGTCGGAAGTTCCCAACGATGACAATTAGCGACTGGGATGAGGAAGATACCGAAGCATGGAATTCGGACAAGAATGGACGTCCGAAGGAGTTTAAAACTGTCTGGCATGCCGTCGTGGCAATGATGGCGGGCTTATGGAACAACTGCCCCGTCGCATACGCCATGCTAAAGACCGGTGTTCACGTTGAAGTTCCTAAAGAGGGATTCGGAGATCTTTCTCCCTTGCAAACTCGCTTTCGCGATGCCATTCGGGAGTATGAGTCGCTTACGTTTGACCAGAGATGTGAGTGGCGAGATCGCGTGGTGGGACGGTACCCACGCATGTCTGATCTGGTTGAAGCGATTAAGTAACAAAGTCGGTTTGCTGCACGGTGCTACTTAGCTCACAGTGATTTGTCTGCTCGTGAGTTTGAACGGACGCCTGTGAACTAATTCCTGGCAAACAAGGAGCCATAAGTTATGACCGAATTCAACTACGATAAGCTGATGCAACGTATTGGTGAGTTCGTGGTCTGCTTTCAATGGATTGAGGACAAGTTCCGCTCTATTGGCTGGCTAATTGAGGATCCCAATCGTACCGTATGGCCGCCAAGAACTCTGAGGAGCTTAAATAATCGCGATCTGTTGAACGCCGTGGAGGTGAAGTACTGCAGTTTGATGGATACTTTGAATATTGACGATGCGGATGGTCGCAAAACAGCATTTAGCGAACTCGTCGGTGTTTGTCATGAGATTCGCAAGTTTCGAAACAGCTTTCTGCACTCCGCTTTTATTGAAGTAAAAGCCGGAAGGGAAATAATGGGTATTCTACGATCGAATCCAAAACTCACATTTGATCCATCCACAGGCACACCGGAATTTGACCAAGAAGCACTGACTGAAGAGTCAATAATGTCCCAGATGGAGGAGATTGCGCAGGTGTCGATGACGCTCTGCCATATTTACACGCAGTTGCTTCACTGGACGCCGTTTGCTCCAGTGAACAACGAGCCATGACGTGCTAGTTCGCCTTCTTCGGCGTTGGCAACGTAGACGGGATGTCCATTGCTGACGCACTGGAATGATTGCGCCAAGTTAACCATGACGATAAGCTTGACGTCAGATAAGTAATGGCAATCTAATTCAGCCACAGGATTTACGGCGGCGACTTATAGTTTGTGCGGTGCATATAGATTTGGAGACTATGCTGCATCCGCTCTATGGCGTCTTCTCGTCTCGATTTGTGTGTCTCCAAATGAAAACATCTCATGTCCAATGCGATCCCACTTGCCGCGCTAAAAGAAATTCCATTCCTCAAACCTGACCTAGAGCCACGTCAACCGATAGTGTCGCTTTCTTTCTTCGTTGAAAATGAATGGCATTGCTGGCTACCGCATGGCGACAAACTCGTCAAAATGAAGATGTGGCCAGCTGAATCGACATACTTTGGCGACAAGCCTGAGCTAGATTCAGACCAAGACTTTGCTCTTCTCAACCTTATGGCTCAGCGAACCTTTAGTGGCGAAATGCACCGCTGCTACAGAGCGATCTTCAATGATTTTCAAGGCCTCAGTGCATCACTGGCGAAAATGAGGATGTTTTTCGAGAACCGAGATAACAAGGACTACGGAGTGTCACGTCTTGTTCAATCGGAAATCGAGAATCTGGCAATCCTGTGTAGGAGCGTGTTCGACTTGCTTCAGGAGATCGTTAAGTATCACGTAGCACGAATGTCAGTTATCGATGGGCCAACACCGAAGAAACTGCCCAACTCCTTTCGTGAAGTAGTGTACAAAAGTGATCGCGATCAGTCGGCTTCTGAAATTGCAACAAGATATTCGTTGCCGATGCCAATTGCGGAGTGGTATGAGCGTCATCGAGACTTTTTTATGCGAGTTCGATCGATTCGCGACGGGATCGTGCATCGTGGCAATAGCATAGATACGGTCTTCTCGACGGAGCACGGTTTTGCAGTGTCACGGAAGAACGATCCTTTCCGCGGTATCTACAATTGGCCTGACGACTGCGAACTTCCAAATTCGCTCGTTCCAATGCGACCGGCACTGGCAACCATGGTTTGGAAAACAATCTCCGCTACGAACGATTTTGCAGAAACACTTGAGTCCAACGTCCACATGCAGTCTGATCTAGCACCAAAGCTCAGGCTCTACGCCCGTGGTACAAACGACCGAGAGTTCGTTGGAATTGAGGAAGTGATCGAGAATTCGCTTTGGGACGGAATTTGACAAAATCGCGAACGTGGTAATAGTCGCGGAGATAGCCTATGTCGTCACATCTATCTGATTCATCGGTGCAACGGAATGTGGAGCCAGCATGTTTGCAGTTGGTTTGCGAAACTCTTGGAGTAAGTCTAAGTCCTGACAATGTTCAGCTAGATGATGGCACAAGATTTCAAGTTGACGGGATCGATCGACATCATCGAATTGTTTGCGAGATATTTGCTCACGTCGGAAAGATGCGGGATGGACAAAGGAAAAAGTTAGCCCGTGACATTCTTAAGTTACTTGCTGTTGAGAACGCTATGGGAGGGAAGTGGCGAAAGATTATTTGTGTTACTGACGAACCAGCAAGACACTTTTTGACTGGGAGATCTTGGTGCGCGAGCGTCATTCGGCAGTTTCAGTGTGAGGTCGTAATGGCGAGTATCGGAGATGATATCTGGCTTCAAATAGAAGGAGCTCAGAAGTTGCAAGCAAGAGGGAATGCGGCAGTGAAAGTGAACTCTGCAAGAGTGTAAAACTCATAGATTCATTGGTGAAGAAAGGTTCGTCAGCTAGAAAACTGGCTATTGTTGATCTGGTGATGCTCCCGAAGCTAACGTTTGCCAAAGATTTCTCTGTCGCTTCCAAACGCTTAACTTGGCAATTGGCCTCAACTCCTTTTCCGTAGGTTTATCCCGTCCATGCTCCGTCACCGGCAAGAACAAAATCTCCTCCTGGATATCAGGCGCCAACTGCAACAGATTCATGATCTGCGTCAGCCTAGCCCGAGTCACATGACCAACCCGCGCCAGTTCCGCCTGGTCCGCAACCTCACCGCTCTGGATCAAATCGTTGAGCCGAATCGCCAACGCCATGAGTCGCGACACACGTGGCACACGACCGGTCCTGGTTGAAGGTTTCGCATTGCGCTTTCTCTCGCGTCCACGCGCATTAAAATCCACCTTCCGCTTAATTGTCGTCATACCGCCACCTCCTCTCGATGTGCCAATTCACTCGCCAACGTCCGAATCCCGCTGGGCCGAAAAGTAATTGATACGTCCCCCGCTTCACCGTCGTACTCGATCCGATCGATCAAGAGCTCTACTACCCGGATCTGTTCGTGTGGCTCCAGGCATTGCCATACAGCGTCGAAGTCGGCCAAAGCTGCAGTGACCTCAGCCTCGTCAATGAGATCGCAAGCGTGCATGGCCAGTTGATTTTCAACCTCGGTCAGTCGTCGCTCTGCATCACCGATCCGGTCGTGAGCGTTTGCCAGTCGAGCGTCGCCAGGACCAACCGTCGCGGCCACTCGCGATAGTTCGGCGTGTGCTTCGCGTAGTTCGCCCCGAAGGTCGTTACGTTCGACGGTGAGCCTCTGGGATTGGTTCTCCGCGTGAATACGTGCTTCTTTTAACGTTGCTTCAATCACCTGGGGATCGCGCCCAATTGCCTTGATCTCATCGACGATGAATCGCTCAATTTCACCCGCAGGTATCGATGGGGCAGGGCAGTGCTTCCAGCCTCTCTTCTGGGCTTTTTGGCAGACGTAATACCGATAGAGACGGCTTCCTTTCTTCTGCGAGTAGGAATGGCTCATTCCACAGTTGCAGGACCCACATCTCAGGATTCCTCGTAGCAAAGCGTTGTGCTTATTCCGAACCGCCCTGCCTCCACTCTGGCCATTCTTCTGCAGCAGATTCTGAACCTTGGCGAACGTCTCTGGGGCAACAATCCCGTCCTGCTCGCCGTCGTGAATCTCGTTCTTGTAGCGAACCTTGCCGATATAGATCACGCTGGTCAGCAGGGCATAGAGCGACCCCTTGTCGAATCGTCGACCACCCCGTTCGGTTCCGCGTCTCGTTTTCCAGAGTTTGTTCCGCCAACCGCGAATATGGAGTTCCCCGGCTACAGCCAAAAGTGACTTCCGTTCCAGGTACATCCCGAAGATCTCTTGGACCCGTCGTGCTTCGGCTTCGTTGATGACCAACTTCGTGTTCTCGACGTTGTAGCCCAGGATCGGCGTCCCACCGGACCATTTGCCTTTGCGGCGAGCGGCGGCCATTTTGTCGCGGGTACGTTCCGAAATCATCTCGCGTTCGAATTGGGCGAAGGAGAGCAGCACGTTGAGGACCAGCCGCCCCATGGAGGAAGCTGTGTTGAACGCCTGGGTCACGCTGACGAAGGAAACCTGATGTTTATCGAAGACCTCCATGATCCGGGAGAAGTCGAGCAGGCTCCGGCTGAGGCGATCCACTTTATAAACGACCACGCAGTTTACCTTGCCTGATTCGATGTCCGCCAATAGTCGCCGGAGGGCAGGTCGTTCCATATTGGCTCCGGTGAAGCCACCGTCGTCGTATTGGTCCGGGAGACATACCCACCCCTCGTGGAGCTGACTCTTGATGTAGGCCTCACCCGCTTCCCGCTGGGCATCGAGAGAGTTGAAGTCCTGATCGAGACCCTCCTCGGTCGACTTTCTCGAATAGATCGCACATTTGATCGTTTTGGGTTTGCACGGTAGCTTGACGCGTTGGTTCATTTACCACCTCCGTTCTTACGAAGGCCGAAGAAGTGAAATCCGTTCCAGTGCTTGCCAGTTACTGCCTTGGCTACCGCGGTGAGCGATTTGTAGCGTTCGCCTTCCCACTCGAACCCGTCGGTTAGAACCTTCACGCGGATCGTGTGGCCTTTGTACACGCGCTGTAGGAGCATGCCTGGAAGGAGGTGGGTACTTAGCTGGGTCTTGGATGGCGCGGAGACAGTTATCGCCTCGGCGCCAGGTTTCGGTTTCTTAGCCCTTGGCATAGTGACCCTCAGATCGGCATCGTTGGCCAACTCCATCGCGCGGCGCCGGGCACGTTCAGAGAGGCCACCTTCGGCATTGGCTTGCATCCGCCAGGCAATCCGTTTGATCAGCCATTGCTTGTGCCTACCGTTGGTCGGCTCGCCGAAGACCTCGTCATACTTCTCCCGCAGTTGATTGACGGTCATCCGCTCCATCGCGGCGACCTCTTTATCAATGTTCAGAATCATGCGTTTTCTCCTGGGTTGAGAGTTGGTGCGTCAACAGGAGTGTCCAGAGAGCGGGATCTGGCGGTGGAACTCAAGCGGTCGTTGGGAGAAGTTTCCGAGTTCGGCAGGAGAGTTTGCCGATAGCGCAGAACACCTCGGGCCAAGAGGCAAACGATCTCTGCGCGACGTTGATCTGGTGTTGATTCTTGGGCCGGAAGCGGCGATGGCACGACGACCTCCATTTCTGTGCTGAACAAACGGTCGGGTAGGATTTCCTTATTCCGTTAACAACCCAGTCGAGGCCCGAAATGACGAAAGAAGGCCCCAGAAAATCGATGCGGACCTTTTCAGGTAAAAGGGTTGTGCCTGCTAGCGGCGTCGCTATGATAGGATTCGCTATCTGGACATGTGTTCACTCTTGAGGTTATCCGGTGCCGGGACGAACGGGCTCCGGGGATATCTGCGGCTCTCCCCGTTTCAATGCCGCAACCATCCATCGCACGCGCGTCTGCGCTGCTTTCTTTGCCTAATTAATTCGATTTAGTCGCATTGCGTACAGGATGGTCTTCAAGACGCCATCATTACGTCCTGGAACACTTCGCGCTTTGGCAAGGGAACGCCTGTGTCGATGGAGTGAGGGTAAAAATGCACAATGGCTACACGACCCTTTGAACTTAAAACGTCTTTGCGGATGATCCCGAATCGCTTGCTGCGTGAGTACCTGGTAAAGCTTGGGCACATCGAGTTTGCGTCGGAATGGAATGAGCCCAGAGAAAAACAAATTGACCCGTTGTTCAATTACACACAGTTGCTTTCCGACGTCGAGCGAGATGAGTTTGAGAGCGGTTTGCACAGTGTGTCAGACCTTGCCTCGGATGCAGGACTGACCGTTCTTTTCCAGGCGGCCAAGGACTACAGCTTGCCTGGCATCGTGAATGAAGCACCTGAAGAACTCGGGATCTGGGGCCGGACGATGTGGGTCTGGTTGCACTATCCTGGCATCTTCGACAAAGGCCAGATCCTTTTCCAAATCGATCAGATGTCGTTCTGGCGGAAGCGAACAGACTTGCCCAACAATGATTCACCAGACACTTCCGATCCAGCGCTCGAGCATCTGAAGGAAGAGATCACGGACCTACTTCGCGAACAGGGCCGCGGCAAAGACTGCACCGTCGACTGGTTGAAGCGTGGCGACCTGTACTACTTCTTCGCCTATCCCGACGACTTCGTTTCCAGTGTGTTGGTGCACGACAAGGAAGGGCACCTCGCCCCCAAGTCGATCCGGACAACTTTATCGATCGTCTTCGCGTACGATCCGAAACACGAGTCCCTCGAGCTATTTGCGAAGGGGCTGCACAAGCCGGTTAAAGAACGGCTTGAGAAGATCTTCGCCAAGTCGATCTTGCACTGGAAACTCAACGACTATGACCCTGACGCCGCGTACGATCTCGATCGACTGAAGTACGTGTTTGATGGTCTGACGGTTGAGCCTGCGGATAAGGTCAGTGTGCGAATCCGTAAGCTGCGTCTCTCTAGTCTCGTCGATGGGAGAGAAGTTGAAATCAAGATCGACGACGCCGATCCCAATGACACCATTGGCAAGGCGATCCAAGAGGTTATCCAGATCGAGGAGAGACCACTCGCTCAGTGGCAGGTGACTCGAGCCTCGTTCTGCTTTGTCTTTCACCCCCTAGATGGTCGCAAGCATGGTCGACAGAGTTTTGACATTGGATATCCACGTTCATGCTCTCTGAGAAACGCCCGGCCCGAACGCGTCGAGTTGATTCAAAAGTACCTCAAGAAGTGGGATATCGACCTTGCCGACCCTCCTAAATACGCTGCTGTCTCGATGGGAGAGTGTGACGCCAGTTTTTCAGGATTCCGAGATGATCCGCTGGAAGAGTGAAGACTGGGCGGTCATTGAGAAGTACCAACTCCTCCGTGAAATTGAGCCTTCAGGTTCTGCAAATTGCAGTGACTGTAGTCGTCGCTACGAGGTTGAGTACATCTGTGATCGATCCGGAAACGCCACTGGCTACATCAACTGCGAAGACTGCGGGTTGGAGCACGTCAGCACAGATAGGCTCAGGAGATGGCAGATCGATACGACTGCCATGTTTCAGGCTTTGTTCGGTGATCTGAACTTGGCGATGGATGAGCAGGTGCCCAACTGCCTGTGGAAGATCGGACGAGCCAATTGGGCGGGGTATTCTCGTTATGTGTGGTTCGTGCGGTCGTTTTCTATCCGTTATAGAGACGCTGTGGAGATCTTGAAGAAGAACCCAAAGGCGATTGTATTCGCGCCAATGAAGGATGGTTCGGACCGATGGCGTGATGCGACTGGGAGTTTGCTAATTCCCCTCGAGGGAATCACTTCGTTCGAGACCGGAAAGCTGGTGATCGATGTCGAGGAGATTGAAGGACTCATTGATGACGCGGGGCTAGGCTCTTCCGAAAAGAAAATTCGTCCGATTCGGAAGCGTGCTGAGATGACTGCCAAGATTGAGCTATTGACGAACGCCGTCATCGAATTCATTCAGTCGGCACGTGATTATGCATTTTTGACACTGCGTACGGTTGGCGCTCCAGAACTTCTGCCACGACCGACTCAGAAAAAGCTTGGTGAGTCAGTCGGTTTAAAACCCTATGAGGTGAGCAAATGCTTTAAGAATGCATCGTCGCGAGAACTGCGAATGCTTTGGAATATGGCCCTCAACATTGACATGATCATGAAGTACGACAAGCGATTCAGGAGGCGGCGAAAAACCTAGCAAAATTGCACTTTGCATGATTTCGTGTAACTGCAATTCGAACAAACAGAAATTGCAAAAGCCTGCGGAACAGTGACTTAGGTCGACCCGCAGGCTTTTTTGCTTGATTTGCTGCAATTCCCACGGCGGGTGTAACCGTGCGTTGGCACGGGGTGGAACTCTCGCCCAAAAGGAATTGTTGCCATGATGCAGCGCAAGATGACTGCGCGTTCTCGTGAGGTAAATCGGAATTCGGCCGACTCGTTCACACTTGGCTTCGTAAAGAAGCGTGCACGCCAGCTAATTGGCCGGTATGGCTTTCGAGAAGCAGACCGAGAAGACGTAGAGCAGACGCTTCTCAAGAAATTAGTTTGCTATCTAGATCAGGCTGATCCCGAATGTCCAAAGTGGAAGGCCTTTGTGGCCAAGACGATCCATCGGCATATCGCCACGCTCATCCGGGATCGAACCGCTGGCAAGCGTGATCATCGCCGAACCATCTCTCTGCAGACGGTAATCGGGGTGGAGGACGAACAGCCATTGGATCTGGCTGCCATTTTGCAAGGTTACGAGATTCCTTCCCGTCGCAGCCAAGAGCCTCGTAGCACGCACGAGTCAGTCGAACTCGACATGGACGTGAACGAATGCATCGAGGTTCTGGAGGACGAACGCCATCGGGAGCTCTGCTGGAGACTGATGGAAAATTCCATCACGCAAGTCGCTCAGGACATGAACGTTCCGCGTACCACGATCCACTCTTGGATATGCAAAATTCGGTCGCGGTTCGAGGAATTCGGATTGGCGAATTATTTGAAAAAATGATCGTCATTTCGTCGCGCAACCGGGTTACTAAGAAATAGGGAAACATTTATTTGCAAGGAATGAAACATGAGCACAGAAGTCTACCACTACCAGTTCCAAAACGACGTCTCCAGCGATGACATTGAGGCCGCTTTGCTTCTAGCCATTTGGGGATGCGAAAGCCTGTGTGGCGAGTCGCAAACGCGGATGGATGCGGCTCACTATTTCGATGCAGACGAGCGTACTTGCGTCATCGATGCACGAACGAAGGTTGGAATCAACTTCAACCGTTTGTTTGTGGGCTTTGTCTCGCGTGAGCTTGGTCCGGACGCTTTTCTGGTGAAGCGAATCGCCGAGATGCCGGTCCCAACAGCGGCCTAGTTCGACAGGCCATTAGCCAGGTTCAGGAGGCTTGATTGAATGGAATCAAACACGCAGGAAGATCAACCTCCAGGCGACATGCTCGAAAACGTTAAAACCGCGACGCGGTTCTTGACCACACTATTCGGCGAGCAAGACAAGATTCTACTTCGGCCCATTGAGTCCTGGGATGAAGGCGGGAAGAAGCATAGCCGAGTCGACTACCACAATACGCGTTATCCCAATGCGACGAATCTCCACCTGGAAATCAACCTCCTGCTGTTGCTTCGCAGATCTGCAACAAATCAGCTGAATCTCTACTTCGGAGTTTGTCCACGATTAGGCGGTGACGGCAAGTACGATCTGGCTTGGCAAATCAGGACCGTTCGGACGCTGTGGTGTGATATCGATCATGCCACCCTCGACGAGGTTCGCGCACGTTTAGACAAGTCATCGCTGCCTAATCCGTCGATCATGGTTCACTCCGGGAATGGAGTACATCTTTATTGGCTGCTCGATCAGCCCTATCTCATTGATGATGTGGGCGACCCACCTGCTGTATTAAACGAATGGAACGAGCTGCCGGGAGGGAAGAGAAAACCTCGCAAGTACGTTGTGCTGGATGGTGAGCGTGTCTACCTCGACATCGACCGACAATTATCCAAACTGAGCCCTAAAGCCCAGCAGCTTCAGGACGTTCTCGCAGGCGTTGCCCAGCAGGTCGGTGGCGATCACACGATCGACCTATCACGTCTGCTTCGAATTCCGGGTTCTATGAATCGGAAGAATGAACGTAATGGTTGTGAGCCAGTTCCCACTCAATTGATTGAATGCGACCCGACGCGCAGATATCCACTTTCTATATTCGAACCGCTGAAAATTGCATCGCCTGACTCACAGCGGGCCAAGCAGATCGAATCGATGCCGTTGCCCCAGCCGCGGAAAATGACTGTGTCGAAGGCGGATAAGCTGGCAGAGCTCGTTGCTGCGAGTAGCCTAGCCGAAGCGGGACGTCGATCGGAAACCGATTTCTCGTTGTGCTGTTATGCCGTGCGTCATGGCATCGACCGTGAGGAGGTCTGGCGGCAGGTGGAATCGGTTGGCAAATTCGCCGAGCAGGGCCGCAGGTATTTTGACCACACCTGGATGAACGCCGAGGAGACGGCTCGCGTCGAGGTCTATGAAAAGCTGCAGAAGAAGTCCCAGGGGAAAGCAACTCCATCAACGGACGAAGACTTCGATAATATACCCTCAGACGATGTAGATGTCGCACCGTCGGATGATGACGCACGTCCGACCATACGCGTTGATCCGGCGTACACACCGGTTGGCGATACGATGCGTCGCATCACGAATCTGCTGTTGAAAGTGGGGGGCTGCTATAGCCGCGTCGACCAGCTAGTGATCATTCGCGAACAGGTGATTGCTACTATCCTGTCTTGTGCCGAACTGGGAGGGCTACTAAACCATTACGCCGAGTTCTACTTCATCAGAGACGAAGGTGGAGAGTACAAGCCACTTCCTACGTCCTACGGCAACACGTGGCTTCACCACCCAGGTGAACGTCAGCGGCTGCCTAACATTAAGTTATTCACTCGAAATCCCGTCTTCACAGATGATTGGCGGCTGACCACGCCAGGTTACGATCCCACTTCTGAAATCTACTATGCCGGGCCTGAAGTCGCCTCACGCGAGGATACACATCACCTCGATCTGTTGCTCCGCGATTTTTGCTTCAAGACGCATGGAGACCGAACCAACTACATCGGTATGCTGCTGACGGCGATCTTGGTCCCGCGGTTCATTGGCTCGAAGCCTGCGGTTCTGTTCAACGGGAATCAGCCAGGCCTGGGTAAGACGGTCCTCGGTCAGATCATCTCGATTCTGCGCGATGGTCAATCGGTCGAAACGGCCAGTTACAACCCTAACGACGAAGAGTTCGAGAAGCGGCTCGGATCGATCGTCCGTCGTGGCGCGACCACGATCATCATCGATAACGCCAAGGCAAAAGGTCGCAGTCCACGCATTGATTCGGCTTGTTTGGAACGTAGTATCACGGATGCGGTTCTTTCGTTTCGCCTCTTGGGGCAGTCGCAGGATATCCGGGCCGAGAACGCGCACATCTTTTGTTTGACGGCTAACTCGCCCGATGTGAGCCGCGATCTTGTTACCCGTAGCGTGATCGTCAATCTGCTACACGAGGGGAATCCGGAACGTCGCACGTTCTCAATCGCTGACCCAGAAGGGTTTGCCCAGGAACATCGCCTGGAACTACTCGGCGAGCTGATCGGAATGGTCGAGCGTTGGAAAGCGTCTGGCATGCCCCAGGCGACGACCCACTCCCGCTTCAACAAACGCGGCTGGGGCAACATCGTGGGTGGCATCCTCGAGGCCTGTGGTGAACCGGACTTCCTGGCCAACAGCGAGGACGCAGCTACACAGTTGGATGATACACGGCGTGAGTTCAGCGACCTGGTCGAGGCTCTGGCAGATCATCCTCAGGGAACTTGGACACCCAAGGAGTTGGTCGAGTACTGCGACAAGCACAGCATTCTCCAGGACGAACTCGGAGATGGGACTCCCCGATCGAAAGCCACGAAATTAGGCGGCCTCGCAGGAAGGTACGTCGCGGAGCAATTCGACCTGGAAGATGGTCGCGTAGCCACGTTTATCCGGCGTCAGGAGCGTAAAGGAAATGTATACCGAGTTGGAATCTCCGATAAGTTGCCGAACCTTTGACCGTTTGCCGAACCTGTGCCGAACCTCGAATTCACGGACGTTCGGCACACCTAAGTTTAGGAGCACTTACAAGATGCGTCACGTTTGCCGAACCTGCCGAACCTCAACAAGTAACTCCACACATGTACACGCGCCCACGCATGCACGCACACACGCATGTGAAGGGCGGTTACGGATTAGGTTCGGCAACGTTCGGCACTCAGCGCTAAGTCTTGGACTGACCAACATTTGGACGTGCTGCAAGGTTCGGCATAACGTTCGGCAGAGGTTCGGCACTCTATCGATCACTGCACGCCTAAGTTGCTGTGTGGATATTAGTTATGCAACTTTTGCAGGTTCAGCAGAGGTTCGGCAGAAGCAGATTACAAGTGCATTCATCCGCTTTTTGAGGACGAACGTCATGACCAGATGGCACACCGCCATCGTGCACTGCCATCGCGCTGGAATGGGCCTGTGCCCGCTCTCGACTCTTTCTCATTCTTCCTCGCGTTGCCCTTAAGCGGCACCTTTGTTCAACGCATCGTCAGCCAATAACCCCACGGATGAAATCATGAAAATCGAACATCGAAAGCTGTCGGACATTCGTCCTTATGACAAGAACCCGCGTAAGAACGATCAGGCCGTGGAAGCGGTGGTGAAGTCGATTCAGGCATTCGGCTTTCGCCAGCCGATCGTGGTCGATTGCGAAGGTGTGATCGTCGTAGGGCACACACGCTGGAAAGCGGCCGAGCAATTGAAACTTGAGTCAGTACCGGTCCACGTGGCCACGGAACTCACACCGGAGCAGGCCCAGGCTTATCGGATTGCCGACAACCAAACGGCCTCGATCGCCCAGTGGGACAAAGATCTGTTGAGGATCGAACTGGTTGATTTGCAGGGATTGGAGTTTGATCTGGACCTGCTGGGTTTCTCGCCGGACGATCTGACCAAGTACCTCGGAGAATCGATCGGAGATGGACTGGTCGATCCGGACGATGTGCCTGAGCCGCCGGACGAAGCGACGACCCAATCTGGCGACCTGTGGATCCTGGGGGATCACCGACTGCTGTGTGGTGATTCTTCCAAAGAGGCAGATGTCGATCGTCTGCTGGACGGCCGGTCGATCCAACTGGTGAATACGGACCCTCCTTACAACGTGAAAGTCGAGCCACGTTCTGGCAACGCGATCGCTGCAGGCAATTCGAGCTTTACCAAGAAGGCCCATGCCAAGGGGGCTCAGGATAAATCCCAACCGCGAAAGATGCGCGCCAAAGACCGACCGCTGGCCAATGATTTCGTGAGTGACGGTGAGTTCGATCTACTGCTCGACGCCTGGTTCGGCAACATGGCCCGCGTACTGGACGTGGGGCGTGGCTTCTACATTTGGGGAGGGTATGCCAACTGTGGGAACTATCCACCAGTCCTGAAGAAGCATGGATTGTACTTCTCGCAGGCGATCATCTGGGACAAGGAGCATCCGGTTCTCACCCGGAAAGACTTCATGGGCGCCCACGAATGGAGCTTCTACGGTTGGAAAGAGGGGGCTGCCCATCAGTATTTCGGGCCGAACAATGCGACCGACCTGTGGCGGGTGAAGAAGGTCAATCCGACGGCGATGGTCCACCTTACCGAGAAGCCGGTCGAGTTGGCCGTGCGTGCGATTCAATATTCTTCCCGAGCCGAGGAAAACGTACTCGATCTATTTGGCGGCAGCGGAAGCACACTCATCGGTTGTCAGCAGACGGGTCGAAAGGCGTTTCTGATGGAACTCGATCCACCTTACTGCGATGTCATCGTGCAGAGGTGGGAGAAATTCACGGGGCAAAAAGCGGAGTGCCAACACGCAGCATCATGAGCAATCCAGGTAAAGTGATCGTCAAATCGGACAAAGCCACCGTGGTACGGCGAATTAACGAAGTCCTTCGAATTATCCTCGTAGGGGGTGACTTCGAGGAGATTCGGCAATACGCCGAGGCACAGGGTTGGGGAGTCTGTGATCGCCAACTACGTCGTTATCAGGAACGCGCCTATCAGAGATTTGCCCAGCAGACGCACCGCGATCAGAAGCAACTCATGGGGCGGCACCTGATGCAGCGTCGTGCCCTCTATGCTCGGGCGATCAAGACGAACGACATTCGGACCGCCCTGAACGTGCTTCGCGACGAAGCGGCGCTTCAAGGTCTGTATGAATTTGGGAAGCAAGGCGAACTGCCTGGACCGGTCCAGACAACATCTGTGTCACGACGAGAGCGATTCAAGCGAATGCTGGCCGCCAAGATGCGAAACGACCAGCTAGAGGTCCGCTTGCTAGAAGAATCCTCTCCAACCGTGTCGTATGCATTGCCAGATACACAGATGGCAGAAATGGCCATCCACACTTTGTCGCTAATGCACATTGCCGAACAACTCGACCGCGCGGCCGTGGCGTTGCTCGCCGTACTACGGTTGTCGCAAGACGACCCACAAAGCGCGTTCTGGGAAGAGTTGGCAATACTGCACGGCTGGAACTTTTCCGTCGAACGGGAAGGTTGGGAATTGTTTGCCAAGGAACTGGGCGTCCGCGCAGGGTGGTTGATCGAAATGAATCATCGAGGATTGTTCCTCGAGTACTTTGGCGACCAACTGGCCGCGCTGTCGCCCGAGCGTGGCGAGGTGGAAAAGCTCCTCGAGAAAAGGGGCCAGTCGGCAAGTGAACTAGCTACGGCGCAAAGTGTGGCCCGAAGTTGGCGAGGGCTTTTAGAGGCACACCTAGCTAGATAAATAAAAGTTTACGAGAACGGACCCAACATGGGCGAAGTGTGTCCGTCCTTGCGTTGCTGTCGCCGCCCAGTCGAGGTACTCACTGTGTTTCCAAACGTTGTCAGGGATTTCCCTCAGATTACAGGAACAGTGATGATTACCTCCCAGATCACCGGCATCGATGGTACGAAGATTTTGATGCGGGGCGAGCTAATAACCGTGCTAAACGACCTGCACCGCAAGGCACCACGATCCGCCAATACACGCATGAATTTGGCGATCTTCCGATTGGCCGTATGTTGTGGCCTGCGGGTGAGCGAGATAGGAAGCTTGCGATTGCGCGATGTGTATCTGGTCCGACCGCGACCACACATACGCATTCCCCGAGGTGCGGCGAAAGGGGGCAAACCCCGGACCGTACCGCTGTGGTGGGACGCCGGTACTCTAGCCGATCTTACGGCGTGGAAAGAGCAGCGGTTGGCGGAAGGGGCAAAGGAGACTGATGCGCTGATTGCATCGCGACGCCATGGAGGGGCCCTGTCACGCTATACATTACGCAAGCGGTTTCTCACGGCCTGCAAATGCTTGGGAAACTCGCGAGTGCACACGCTCACGATCCACCACGGAAGGCATACGTTTATTAGCCACGCCCTGGCAGGCGGACGAACCTTGGCCGAGGTACGTGACGCCGCGGGACACGCTAACGTCAGCATTACCTCTGGCTACTTGCATGTGGTGATCGAGGAGGAAGAAGAGTCCGGAACGTTGTTCGCGTAGAAAGCGGAATAACAGCAATGGATGGTTCTATCGCAAGGCGGAGCGATGAGAAAAACAAACGGCGGAAGTCAATCACGAACCAAGGGGCGGAATGCCTACACGAAGCCGCTTCAGGAACTTCAAGAATTGGCGTTCGGGCACCGCTCCTGGGTTTTGAGTTCCGGGAACGCGTCCGAAAGCTTTGATGAGATCGTCATCTTGGACGATGGGAGCTTCCCAGCTTACGTCACAAAAGAGCTTTCGACAGATTGCGTACGAGCCATAGCGACTTGCTCGTATTCGATATTGTCCGTCCCATCGCCTGCTCAGTTTGGCGTCGCTCAATTTCTTCCTGTCGACGTGTCGTTGATGACTGTGCTCGAGAGGTTTAGGTGGATTGCCCGGAACGATGCAGTTGTTTGGCAGGTGCTTGTTCTTTCGCACATACCATTCGGATGCGAGTTCATGGTTTTCAAATATCTTCTTCACCCTGAGAACAGCGGTCAGTCGCCGGTGGGAGAAGCTTTCGCCGAAGCGGCGTTTGCACGTCAGATAGGCGATCGTGTCACCCATCTTCAGCCTAGGAGCAAATTTTCCGGCTCGACAAAGGCAACTGATACCAGGGAACTTGTGTTCAAGATCCGGTTCTCGCCGGATCGACCCATCCACGAATGGAGGCAGTTGAAAATCTTCACTGGCCTTACGCCCAATCGGGGAAACGACGAGCGGCGAGTAAGTATTGAGAAAATAGTCCGGCATCGTGAAAAACGATCACGTCTTGAGTTGACCCGAATTGAATTGCATCAACCTCGGACACCATCGGATGCCGTAGATGCGGAGCGGTTGAAGTCAAAGGCGAGAGCCTATCTTGCTCTACAGAATCTTCCCCAGCAAGCTCTGGTTCATCACGTGGATCGCCTCGACTGCCGTCAGGTGTTCCTGGATCAGGACATGGTCGTATGTGTCACCCACCCCGATGTCGGCGAACTCGAGCGATTGGGCCAAGCTCTGCAGACCCTCAACCGCTTTGTAGTACGCTTCGCGGACCTCCTGGTATTGGTGTGGGGCCATCTTTTGGAAGGCGTCGCGAAGTTTGGTTTCTTGGTCTTCGGCGGGCATGGTTCGTTCTCCGGTGTGGGTGGCGTTTCGTATACGACACATGAGCCATGGAAAGCTGAAAACATCAAGCTTGGTTCGGCACAATTCAACAGCTTTCCTTGGGGTCGCGAGGTTGGGCCGTGTGTCGCCGGAGTAGAAGACTGGCCTGACGATGCCAAGAACGAAAAAACGCCCAAACGTGGCGAACGTCGGGCGTTGTGTGGCAAGTTACCGTGTGGCCTAGCCGTTGGTCGTGAACTTGCCTCGTTCGATCTTCTTGAACCGAGCGTCTTTACCCTTGGTGTTAATCTCTCGAAGGATCGCCGAGTAGAGCGTGGCGTGCGGTGTCTTGCCCCCTGGGCTGGACCAATACTTCTTCTCGGTCATAGCGTCGATCATTTGTTTGGCGTTGAGCGGTTCTTTCGATTCGGCCAGTACCTTGGCCGCGGCGTCGAGGGCCGACAGGCGTTTGATGGCTGGTTGTTTAGCGGGTTTTCCATCGGCTGGCTTCGTGGACTTCGCCGGTCGTCCCTTCGTGGTGCCCTCGGTGCTGGCCTTTTTTGTAGCTGCGGTCGTGGAAGTCTTCTTCTTCGTGGTCATGGATCATCTCCAAATGCTGATTGGTTGGTCGCGAACCGTGTCGCGTTGACACACATGAGCCATGCTTTTGGAAACACATCAAGCGTACTGAGCAGCAATTCGAGAGATTCTTTTCAGGTGGAGGTCGTGCCATGCCTAAGCGTTTGAAACGTCGAAGCGACACCATACGACGTATTGGTCGCGATATCTACGAGGTGCGGCGTGGTTCGTCTTCGTCGCAAGGCTACGACGCCGACTGGGAACGGGTCGCCAAGCATCGGCGCATCTCCGGGGGAAGTCGCTGGTTGCAAGCACGTCGAAGTTAGGACCAACAAATGTGGAAGTCGATCAGGCTTGAGGAACTCGCCATCAAGTGGTGGACTGCCTCGTAATAAGGAACGCAGTTAGATGGAGGTGGAAACAAGGTTGCTTTGATCGTCTAAGGCATCGCGAGAATGTCGGCGCCGACCCAGAAGCTGGAGGAACAAGAGTGGTCTCGAGAGATCCGCCATGTCGATCACCCTGCTCACCGTCGGATTGATGGAATCGTCGCGCTCTTCATTGCGGTGGGCTTGGCTACCATGCAAGTGGAGCAAGGAAGTATCTACTCCGAGAGGGTTACATTCTTGTGACGAATCGAGCTCCTAAATTCTCGAATCACAAGTGTGCTACCCCCTCATGTCTTCATCTGGGAAGTCATCAAGAGAAAAAGCTAAAGCCTCCGAGAGCGATTCCGGCAAACAGTACCGGAGTGAATTGTACTTTCAGCGGGGTTAGTGGAACTCGGCATTGTCTTGTCAGTTTCCATCTCTCAGTCATACGTGTGGTGAGTCTTCCTCTGCAAGACAATGGCACTGTCAAGTCGTTCTGTTTCCCCGAACTGCAACGCGAAATCTATTTGTGCACAAACTGTGCAAATCTAATGGAATTACTTTTGTTTCTAACAATCAATCGCTACGATTGGCACTCGCTCTAAAAGAGGTGGTATCGCACCCTCATTGGGATTGGGGTCCTTTGGGGTAGTTAACAGGAGGTTCGAGACGGATATGACGGAGGACTCAAAAAAAGAAATTGTGCAGCGTCTTTTTCAGGAGGGCGTGGCACTACATCAAGCCGGGCAGACAAGTGATGCGCAGGACAAATACAACTCGGTCTTACGGCTAGATCCGCAATATGCAGGTGCCCTTCATTTGCTAGGTGTCACTTACCAGCAATTTGGGGAAATCGACCGTGCAATTGATCACATTGAGCGCGCAATAGGAGTAAGAGGCGATAGTGCGATCTACCACAACAACCTTGGTGTCGCCTACCTTCAAAAGGGCAACGTCGATAAAGCTCAGGTTACTCTCAATCGCGCTGTAGTCCTCAATGCCAACTATCCCGATGCCCATGCCAATCTCGGTATCGCACTTGGACGCCTGGGGAAGCGGTCCTCGGCTGAAGCCTCACTTAGGCATGCTCTTTCACTGAATCCTAATCATGTCGATGCACTAAATAATCTTGGGAGATTGCTCCTTGATCAAGGTAAGTGGATTGAAGCAAGTGAGATCTTTTCCCGTGCGGTGACGGTAAATCCCAATCGTCCCGATTTACAAAACAAGCTTGGAAGCACTCTATTGCAGCTGGGCAATCCAGACTTGGCGATTGAGTGCTTCAAAAAGGCGAATGCACTGGACCCAGACGACGCTGGCATCCAGATTAATCTAGGGCAAGCTTTAGGAGAGATAGGACACCCTCAAGCCTCATCGGAGTTCTACCTTCGTGCGAGTACTCTAAAAACAGATAAACCGTGGTGGCGATGGAAGTGGCTCGGGCACTGCCCGTCAGTGTTCAAATCGGCGTCGGCGATAGACGAATATCGCAGGCTTCTACTTAGTGGCCTTGAAGAGTGTCGAGCAGCTACTGCGAGAATGGACTTATCAGATCCATTTTATGACGGCTTCTCCCCTCCTTTTAATCTTTCACATCACGGAAAGAACAATCGTGAAATCAAGGAGAAGTATGCCTCCCTCTTTTCGCCTCATATTCTGCAAGAGAAAACAAAAAAGTGCGGCGTTGGAAAACCTCGTATTGGATTCATAGCGACCCACGGACATGAAGGTAGTCTGATTCGTGGGCTAGGAATGCTAATACGTGGCCTTGATCGAAAGCAGTTCCAGGTGGTAGTGCTCTGCTCAGCGTCGAGCCTAAAGATGTGTCAAAAGAGTTTGTCGGCAGAATTGGTTGAATGGGTGCCTCTACCATCGCGATTCGATCAAATGCGGACGGTCATTAGCCAGGCAAAATGCGATGTTCTTTATTTTCGGCAAATCGGAACAGATCCAATTTGCTATTTCCTGCCTTTTGCGAGGCTTGCTCCAATTCAATGCACTTCTTGGGGATCACATCTGACAACTGGGATTCCTACTGTTGATTACTTTTTCAGTAGTGAACTACTGGAAATCGAGCATGCCCAAGATCATTACACTGAACAACTGGTGCGTTTCCCAGGATTAATCGCGAGTGTTGCTCCGGAGCCACCGAAGAGAAAGTTTTCTCGCGCCGACTTTGGACTTCCCGATCAGGCAGGCCTATTCCTCATTCCACAACGGCTTGGAAAGTTTCATCCTGATTTCGATTGGTGGCTCGCAGAATTACTTGAGCGGTGCCCCTCAGCTTATGTGATTTTATTGGATGGGCACCTCCCCTACGCAAAGGCACAACTTCAACAGCGGCTTCAGCAGCACCTTGGCAGTTCGTTCAATCGAATTTGCTTCTTACCACCCCTGTCAAGCGATGATCTGCTTGGCCTTATGTCGGTTTGCAACGCAATCCTTGATATCCCTCAATACAACGGAAGTTTCACAACGTCGGATGCTTTCAGCGTTGGTCTTCCGCTTGTCACCATGCCGGGGGAATTGAAGGTAGAACGTTATGGACAATTTTTTTATCGGTTGATCGAATGCCCCGAGTTGATTAGTCGAAACAGGGATGACTACCTGGAACATGCAGAGCGGCTGGTTACCGACATGGATTACCAGCAGACAATCCACCAGCAGATATTGAGTCGACGTGACATCTTATTGGATGACAGGGGGCTCACACTTCATTACGAAGAGTTTTTCAACAGCACGCTATCCGTAATGCATCAAATCTAATCGTGCCATAGTTATTCTCCTCCAATTGCAGCTTTAGTGGGAAAATTGACGTGAAATCTTGGATTACTACACGGATGAAACGAAATCGCAAATCACGTACTTCCCAGCTTCGGAAGCGTCGAAGCAAAGGAAGAGGACGCAATTCGCAGCTTGAAACTCTCGAGGTACGAAACCTCTTAGCGACCGTTGAACTCTCGGTGACTAACTCGACGATATCGGAGGATCTAGGTAATACCGCATCTGTAACTGTTACCAGAAGTGGGGGGGCTTTCACGTCTGGCCACCTATCAATCGGATTCAAGCCCCAAGCTGGCATGATACCCGGAAGTGACTTCACTGTGTCGTTCTCGCCATGTGTCGGTGGGTTCTTTTGGCATGAGGAATACGAAGGCTATATTGCCAACATTCCCCAGAGTAACCTGACCTCATGGACGGTATACATAACAGCTTCTGACGACTCTATCATTGAAGATCCGGAGGTCATGCAAATTAAGTTATTGAATGGCCATTGGACCAACTGTGGTCCTCCAACATTTCTTTCTACGGAGACCTTTTTAAACACTACCGGCACCATCACGATTGAAAGCGACGATGTCGCAAATGGTCCTGCTATTGCCGAAGCCCAGCCTACGGACGAGAATCCTCCCACCTGCAATTGCGATTGCGGGTGTTCAAGCGAAGGCGCCCCAGCGGAAGCAAGCGAACCCGCAAAAAATATGGGCGATACTAAGCCCGCCACGTTCAATATGACATTTACCGGTTCCAGGCCATCTGGCAGCATTGTGCAGATAGATTGGCAGCTTGCGGGAGGAGCAACTGAGACCACGTATTTCTCGCTGGATGGACTGCCTTCCTCCGGGCCGATTACTGTTCCTTTCTCACATGTGTTTAACACCTCAGGCCTAGCAACCGGGGCCTACAACTACACGGCAACTCTCAGCAGCACGTCCTTCGATGCATCGGTCAACAATTTTGAGTTCAATGGCGAACTCCTGGTCTCGAAGCCGAACGACGCTCTTGGCAATGGCGTGGTAGAAGATCTTGCCAAGCTCACCACGACTGCTGATGGGAAACTGCTTGACCTGGGCAATGGGAATCTGGCTCACTTCCTCGATAATTTAGACGGTACGTACTCGGCTGCGAATGATCCTTACAGCCAATTGACATGGGATGCTGGCAGCAGCACCTACACCCTGACGAATCAAGAAGGTGAGGCCTACACCTTCAACAGTGCCGGGCTTGCGATTACGAAGAAGGATAAAAGTGGCCGCGAAACCTCTTACAGCTACACTGACGGCGATGGCGATTCGGTCGCGGATGAAATTTCTAGCATCACTAGGCCGGGTGGCCAGACTGTTAGCTATGGCTATGCCTCTGGCATGCTGGCTACGGTTACGGATGAGCTGGGACGGGTTACCTCCTATACGTACGATGCCAACGACCGAATTGAAACGATCACGTCGCCTGACCCGGACGGGGCTGGCAGCCTGGCTCCGATCGTCAAAACCTACAGCTACGACAGCACCGGCAGGGTCAGTTCAATCGCCAAGTCGAACGGCGAAACGATTCAGTACGTCCGCGATTCTTCGGGGGCTTTGATCGAAACCATCTCGCCGGATGGTAGCTCGACGGAATACAAAAATTATGCCTACCGAAACCTTCCAGCCTCGGGAACAGGCACGTCGATGAATCCCGCCTCGCTAACCCTGGCAGCGGATACCTGGGGCGAGATGACGACCAATGGAGTTACCACCTATTACAAGACCGACCGAAAAGGCAATCTGCTGGCGGTGAAAGATGGGGAAGGCAACATTACGACCTACGACCGCAACGCCGCAGGCTATGTCACCAAAATCACCGAGCCTGACCCGGACGGTGCTGGGCCGCTGGAAGCCGCGGTCTACGAATACACCTACGATTCGCGCGGCAACATGCTGACCGAGACGCTCCCGGACGATTCGGTGCGAACGTGGGAGTATCACGCCACCTGGAATGAGCCGATCAAGTACACCGATGCCAACGGCAATATCACCCTCTACACCTACGATGCCACGAACCAGTGGCTTCTGAGTGAAACGTATGTCATCGGAGAAATCGATGACGCAATGAACCTCGAAACAGACGACCTGACCACTAGCTACACCTACACCGATGCCCCCTTCTGGGTGACCGATCCGCCGATCGGCTTGGTTGAATCGATAACTGAAGCGGACGGTGTCGTCACCGAGTTCGGATACGATGTCGACGGGAACCTCACCTCGGCTACCTATGCAGTGGGCACGGCTGACGAAGCAACCATTTCGGCCACCTACGACGCTGCTGGCAACATGCTCACGGAAACCGATGAACTGGGCAATGTTACGACCTACACCTACGACAACTTCGATCGAGTTACGTCGGTGACATCCGCCGATCCAGACGGGGCGGGGGCACAAGTCGCCACGGTCATCACCTATACCTACAACGATTTCGACCTTGTCGCCACCGAATCAATCAACGGTAACACCACCACTTACGCCTACAACACCAAAGGCCAGGTCACCTCGGTCACCGAAGCCGATCCGGACGGAGCCGGTTCGCTGACTGCCCCGGTCACTTCCTACACTTACGACAGCGATGGCAACGTTCTCACGATCACCGATCCGCTGGGTAATGTGACGACTTACGGCTATACCGATGGCCTGCTCACGTCGATCACCGAGGCCGATCCCGATGGCGCTGGGCCGCAAAGTTCGCCGGTGACCAGCTACACCTACAACGACGCCGGTCAGGTACTGACCATTGCCGATCCGCTGGGCAACGTCACCACCTACGAATACGACAACCTGGGGCGCGAAGTCTCAGTCACGCTACCAGACCCGGACGGTGTTGGCACGCTTGAGTCGCTGGTCAGTACCACTGCGTACGATGAGTTCGGGCAAATTGTGAGCATGACCGACTTTGACGGCGTGACGACCTCGTACTCGTACGACCACGAAGGCAATCTGCTTGCCGAAACCACGCCGCTCGGCACCACCACTTATACCTACGATGAACTCAATCGCCTCGAAACGATTACCACGGCAGATCCTGATGGTGCCGGTGCTTTGATCGCCTTGGTGACGACCTATTCGTACACCGCTTCCGGCCAAGTCGCTTCGGTCGCGACGCCGAAGGGAACCACCTCGTACACCTACGACAATCGTCGCCGTCGCACGAGTACCACCTTGCCCGATCCAGATGGGGCCGGATCGCAGTCCGCGCCATCGACAAGCACCACTTACGACGACGCAGGCAATGTTCTGACAGAAACTGATGCTCGGGGCTATGTAACGACGTATGAATACGATGCCCTGAACCGAGTCGTGAAGGTCATTTCGCCTGATCCCGACGGGGCGGGTGCACTCACTTCGCCGGAGACGTTGTACGCTTACGATGAATTCGGCCAGCAGGTCAGCGTGACTGATCCCAACGGCGGCATGACGACCTATGAATACGACGACCTGGGGCGTCAAACGAAGATCATCTACGCCGATCCGGATGGGGCTGGAGCGTTGACGTCGCCGGAGGTCTCGTACGAGTACGACGCCGCAGGGCAGCTAATCAGTATGACCGACGAACTGGGGAACGAGACGACGTACCAGTACGATAACCTCGGTCGCCAGGTAAAGGTGACGCTGCCCGATCCCGACGGCGCGGGAGCGTTGACCGCCCCTGAGACCACCTACAGCTACGACGCCGCAGGCCAGTTGCTCAGCACGACCGATCCGCTCGGCCGCACGACCAGTTACACCTACGACAATATAGGGCGTCAACTGACGGTGACCCTGCCTGACCCGGATGGTGCGGGAGCACTCACCGCGCCGGTGACCACTTATGTCTACAATGCCGACGGGCAACTGGCCAGCGTGACCGATGCCGCTTCGCAGGCGGTCAGTTATACGTACAACACCGCTGGCCAGATCGCCACGATGACCGATCCGACCGGCACCACGACCTACACGTACGACGCCCTCGGTCGCCAGGTATCGATCACCGAACCTGATCCCGATGGGGCCGGGCCACTCTCGGCGCCGACCACGACTTACACCTACGACGACGAGGGGGACATGGTCAGCATGACCACCCTCGACGGCACCACTTCGTATGACTACGACGACCTGGGCCGCATCACTAAAATGACGATGCCAGATCCGGATGGCGTGGGCAGCGCGTTGGCGGCCTGGACCGTTTATACGTACGACGCGGTCGGTCGCACGCTGACCGAAACGAATCGCCTCGGCAATTCAACCAGCTACGCATACGACAACCTCGGCCGCCTGATCAAGACAACCGACGCCGAAGGAGGTGAGACCGAATACACGTACGACGCCAACGGCAACCGTCTGACGCTGACCGATCCGGAAGAGAATACGACGACCTGGACGTACGACAAGCTCAACCGGATGCTCACCAACACGAATGAGCTGAACGATACGCGAAGCTACGAATACGATGCCGCTGGAAACGTGGTCGAATACACCGATCGCAACGGCCGCGTGACTACTTACGAGTACGACAACCTGCGGCGCCGGACCGCCGAAAAATGGATGGACGGGGCAACCGTTGTCGAAACACTCAGCTACGCTTATGACGCCGCATCGCAACTAACTGAAGCGAGTGATTCGCAGGCGACCTACACGTTCACCTACGATAACCTCGGCCGTAACATCAGTACGGAGCACGACCTGGCTGCTCTTGGTTTCGACGTGATGATCGAAGAAGCATACGATGCCCTCGGCCGCCGCACGAGCCTTGCCGCCGAGATCGACGGCACTGACGACCTGGTAAACAACTACGCCTACGACTACTACAACCGCATGACCCAGGTCACCCAAGGTGGCCAGGTCGGCGGCAACGCGGTCGCCGAAAAGCGAGTCGACTTCGCTTACGATGCCGAGGACAAGGGGCAGTTTACCTCGATCACTCGCTACGCCGACCTAGCCGGGACGGACCTGGTCGCCACCACCACCTACGGCTACGACAACGCCGATCAGATCACCAGCATCACGCACACCGACGGCAGTTCCAGCACGCTGGCCGGGTACACTTACGCCTACGACGAAGGCAACCGCCTGACCGCGTTCTCGGTCTATGGTCACTCCGCTGAAGATGCCGACTACAGCTACGACGACACCGACCAGTTAACCGGCGCCGATCGCACTGGCACAACTGGCGATGAGTCGTACACCTACGACGAAAACGGCAACCGAACCGGCGGCGGGTACAGCACCGGCGACAACAACCAGCTTTTGTCGGATGGGGCGTTCAACTATACGTACGATGACGAAGGAAATCGCCTCACCAAGACGAACATCAGTACCGGTGAAGTGATCGAGTACACCTGGGACTACCGCAACCGCCTGGTGAGCATCACCAGCAAAACCAGCGGCGGCACAGTCGCCCACGAGGTTGACTACACCTACGACATCTTCAATCGCCGCATCGTCAAAACAATCGACGCCGACGGAGCCGGTGCTGGCACCGCCATCGAAGAAATCTACATCTACGACGGCCTGCGAGAAGAACGAGGCGCCGCCGGAGATCACATGCTCCTCCGCTTCGACGAAGCCGAAGACCTTACCGACCGCTACCTCTACGGAGCCAACGTCGACCAGATCCTGGCCAGCGAAGAGGTTACCAGCACGGCTTCTGCGGGAGATGTTCTGTGGGCACTAACCGACCACCTGGGCACGGTGCGTGATGTGGTCGACTACGACAGCGGAACGGATACCACCACGGTCCAGAACCACCTGGCCTACGAAGCCTATGGCAACATCACCTCGGAGACAAACTCCTCGATTGACTTCTTGTTCGCGTTCACTGGAAGAGAACGAGACGGGGAGAGCGACCTCCAATACAACCGGGCACGTTACTACGATGCTGCGGTCGGGCGTTGGACTGGGGAGGATCCGCTTGGTTTTGAGGCGGGGGATGAAAACTTATCGAGGTACGCAGGGAACAGTGTTCTGCATTTCGCGGATCCAAGTGGAAATGCCGTCACTTTCGGCAATCCGCCGAAAGTACCCACGAATCCAGCTACTGAGGCGATCCTTAAGTTAAGTGAGCGGCTAAGCGACATCGAAAAGGCAATCGACATATGGGGTACAACACCCGAGCTACAGAAGCTAAAAAATCAATTAAAGGAGAGAATTGCGCGATTTAGAAAAGAGATCGCCGAAGTAAAATCGCCAAACCAAACTTGCACTGTAGCGACAACTACTGCCATCACACCACAACAGGCGATTGGCGGGGTCTTACTAATTGGAGCTGCTTATTTTGCCGCTGCATGTTATAATCCCTATTCTCCTATTGCGTCGGAAATCGACCGTTTTTCGTCTGACCTTGCGGCTGATCTGCAAGCGCTAACGCAGAATCTAAGTAGTCAGCAGGGGGATTCATTGCCGTCACTTGACGGTACTGGAAAAGTCCATGGAGAGCTACCTCATCCCAAAGACCTCAGCAAATTTGATGCTGATGAACTCGAACTACTTGCTGAGCAGCTCAGGAAAAGTGTCGGAGAGCGAATAAGAAAGACTATTGAGAAGGGTGCAGATCCTGGCCATAGTGATCGCATTACGGCTGAGCAGGATTTGATCAAGTCCATTGAAAAGTACCTCGAAGGCTTGGGATTTTAGTCATGAAGCCCTATACACGCCAACTTCTCGAAAATCTCACCACAAATCCTAAAGAGTTTTACTATTCCAACGGTGGAGCTACATCTCTATTGAAATGTTATTTTGGAGGTGAGGACATCACAACACTCATTCCCCTGCTTTCAAATGAGAATGAATATGTTCAGAGATGTGGGGTATTTGTTGCCTCTGAAATGGGGGGCGAGGCATGTATCCTTTTGCCATACGTTTTGAATCTACTAGAATCTGATCCGTCTCCGGATGTCATGTGGGACGCTCTTGACATTGTGGCGGTTTGTTCGGTAGGACAAAATTCGAGCTGTTTTCAAATAGTCCTGAATTGCCTTGGAAATCATGACAAGGCACTAGCAAAGCGCGCGATGAGGCTTTCATCCCTCGCCACTGAATCTCAGTTGCTTGCAGTCAAAGAATATTTTGCAAAGACTACGTCTACCGCATCCGAACATATCTTGGGACTTGACATGCTACTTAATGGAAACAAAGTGGATGCATTGCGTGGTCTCGCGTCAGACCGTTTATTGTTAGCGTCATATTCGGCTGTTTACTTTAGTAGGGCTAATTTGCCTAAGGAGCGTTTGAAAGATATGGCGCAAACGTGCCAACATGAGCATGTCGTAGAATTTTTGAAAGATGATTAACTTCAAGGAAGAATAACCCATAACAGCCGAAGCAATCGAAGTCTTGGTTGTCACGCCAGGGTGCCACTCAACGCTGGTAACGATTCTACAGGAACTCTCTTGCCCGAGCGATTTACTGTTTTGTCGCGGTCGTCACGTCCGGTGGGCCGCAACTGGGTCGTTGTTTCTTCCTTGGATAGCTTCGGCTTTGTTTCTGTTGTTCGATTCGACTCATCCGCTTTCAGGCAGGCCCTGAAGTCGAGTTCCGTGCGGCAGTGGCCTGACAGCCGATCGCACATTGCTTCTTGCAGAATGTCAACCACGCGGGTTGGGCTTAGCTTGTTGAGCGAGAGGTTTGCTTCGCGACCAACAACGAAGTCCAAATCGCCAGCAACATTGCAATCACACTTCACCTTGAAGAACCCCACCCCGAGCACAAAGCCTCCGCCTGCTCCAGAACCAGTTTCGTCGCTTCCGCTTCCAAGTCAGGGGGATAGCCGTGCTTTCTGAGGACTCGGCGGACGAGAATATGGATATTGGCTCGGGAATTCTAGCGGTGCTGCCAGAATCGACATCCCTGCCCTCAAGAACGATCGGGCTGCGCTCAGCAGTGCGAACCTAACTTACAAAAGTCCAGTAGCTGACGATCGTAATTAGTTGGCGAATCGCTGGCCCCAGGACTCGGCCAAGCTTGAGAGGTCGTTCGCGTTCTTCCTTCCGCAGCGGGGTTTTCCACTTGGGTGCCAGCTGGCTGGGGTATACTCGGCCTTGAGGAAATCGACATCGTATCGAAGATGTTTTTCTATGGACTTCGCCAGGAGAAGCAATAGCGGCTGGAAAATCTCGCGCACGGATGCAAAAAGCTAAGATAATCTGGAGAAACAAGGTGTGGCATTTTTTTGTACCGCGACGCCTCGCCTACACAGGCTTAGAAATTCGCGGAATTGCTAACCGAACCCGACGATTTGATAGGGGATTACGGATAGGAAATATTCTCGAGTTGCGCGGGTTCCGTTCGGGGTGCAAAACCATCCCTCCACAATTCAGAAAAGGGATCAGTTCTCTCAGGCTTCACCTGAAGACTACGCCGAATTGCTAAACCTTTTCCCCGGTATCGGATAGCAATAATTCCGCAACAGAGAACTCTCACTAGCAGGGTTCTGAACAGGGAGCCTTTCTTTGCCGCGGAATTTCCGCCGACAATCCAGTTAACGAACAACGCCGAGAGTGAACGCTCTGGGCGTTTTTTCGTTTGGGGTTATCTGGTAAGAACTTGTGTCTTGGTGGGTTCTCTGCCGGTCGCCCGCTGGCGACGACACATGGCAATCTGCCACGTTCAGCGGAGAGACTCTCTCGCTCTCTCATTCGTAGGCGTCTTGGGTTAACAGCCTGACGGGAACAGATTCTCCAAACGATACGGCTTGAAAGGCCCACTGGCGAAAGGCTTTTCTGACCTTCGTTTGCCTCAGCAGACCCTGCTAGGATCGTGCTACAATACCACCAATTTGGTACCCTGCGTAGATTCCTCTGCGACGCACACGACGCTGACACCTTGTTCTCGATAGACATCCATGGCCAAGAAATCGACCAAGACAAAAGACTCCACCCCCAAGACTCCCAAGCCCCAGAAGAAAGAAACCAAAGCGAAGAAGTCCTTCGAACAAACCCTTTGGGACACCGCCGACAAGCTACGCGGCACGGTCGAGTCTTCCGAGTACAAGCATGTCGTGCTCTCGCTGATCTTTTTGAAATTCGTCAGCGACCGGTTCGAGAAACGTCGGGCCGAATTGGTCGCCGAAGGCAAAGCCAACTACGTCGACATGGTCGAGTTCTACACCATGCAGAACGTCTTCTACCTGCCGGAAGACTCGCGCTGGTCGACCATCGTTAAACAGGCCAAGCAAGACGACATCGCCGTTCGCATCGACACGGCCCTGCATGCGGTCGAAAAGAGCAATCCTTCCCTCAAGGGAGCCCTGCCGGATAACTATTTCTCGCGGATGGGGATCGACGTGGCCAAGCTCGCGGCCCTGATCGACAGCATCAACAACATCGACACGGTGGCCGACGAGCAGGAAGAATCGGAACAAGATATCGTTGGGCGGGTCTACGAGTACTTTCTGGGCAAGTTCGCCGCGACCGAAGGAAAAGGTGGGGGCGAGTTCTATACGCCCAAGTGCGTGGTCAATCTGTTGGCCGAAATGATCGAGCCTTACAGCGGCAAGATCTACGACCCTTGCTGCGGCAGTGGCGGCATGTTTGTGCAGTCGGTGAAGTTTATCACCAGCCACAGCGGCAACCAGAAAGACATCTCCATCTATGGGCAGGAGCAAACCAGCACGACGTACAAGCTGGCCAAAATGAACCTGGCCATTCGCGGCATCTCGGCCAACCTGGGGGAAGTCCCGGCCGATACCTTTTTCAAGGATCAGCATCCTGACTTGAAGGCCGACTATATCCTGGCCAATCCGCCGTTCAACTTGAAAGCGTGGCGCGGCGCGGACGAGCTGACCGACGATCCGCGCTGGAGCGGTTACGACGTGCCACCAGCCGGCAATGCCAACTACGGCTGGATCCTGCACATGATCAGTAAGCTGTCCGAAAGTGGCGTGGCGGGGTTTGTGCTGGCCAATGGTTCGATGTCGACCAGCACCAGCGGAGAAGGGGCCATTCGGCAGAAGATCATCGAAAACGATTTGGTCGATTGCATGATCGCGCTGCCGGGGCAGCTGTTTTACACGACGCAGATCCCGGTCTGCCTCTGGTTTTTAACCAAGAGCAAAAGTGCCCGTCAGGTGAAAGGGCATAGCGAACTGAACCAGCGCGACCGCGTGGGCGAAACGCTGTTCATCGACGCTCGGAACCATGGCACCATGGTCGACCGGACGCATAAAGAGTTGACCGAAGCCGACATCGCCGAGATCGCTCGGACCTATCACGCCTGGCGGGGCGAATCGAAAGATGGCGCGTACCAGGACCAGCCCGGTTTTTGCAAAAGCGCGACCCTGGCCGACATCCAGGCCAACGACTACGTCCTGACGCCTGGTCGTTACGTCGGCGCGGCGGCGATCGAAGACGACGGCATCCCGTTTGAAACCAAGATGAATGACCTGACGGCGACGTTGTACCAGCAGATGGAAGAGGCGAAGAAGCTGGACAAGGCGATCCGGAAGAATCTGGAGGCGTTGGGTTATGGGAAGTGAATGGACAGACACAACGCTAGAGGCTGTTTCAAAACCTACGTAAACAAATGAGCCCGCACGCTACATGTATGAAGGCTTGGTAAATCCACGAGTGATGTTCGTACCGCACGACCAGTCGACGGAAGTTGCCGATCCACGAGATCGTTCGTTCGACGAT